>NZ_NXIB02000221.1 GCF_002412335.2 Tychonema bourrellyi FEM_GT703 | reverse complement strand
ATCATTTGTGAATTTCTTACTCCCTCCCCTTAGTAAGGGGAGGGTTGGGGTGGGGTAAAAATATTTATGACTCCTGCAAGGATTGCTATATTATAGCCTTTCTCAGAAAGATGAGGTCCGATCGAGAATTGGTAATAGGTAATAGGTAATTAGTAATTGGTAATGCCCGATGCCCAATGCCCAATGCCCGATGCCCCATTACCCAATGCCCGATGCCCGATGCCCGATGCCCGATGCCCGATGCCCCATTACCCATTACCTCACCTAACTGAGAAAGGCTATAATGTGTCATTCTCAAATTTGAGAATGACACATCTCTACAAGTCAGAATTAATTACAAAACTTCAATCAAAGCATCACCCATCGCCCGACATCCGACAAGTTTCATGCCTTCCGACATGATATCACCAGTGCGATAACCTCGATCCAAAACTTCCACAACTGCTTGCTCGATCTTATTAGCAGCTTCGGGCTGGTTCAATCCATAGCGTAACATCATTGCCGCACTCAAAACTTGAGCGATCGGGTTTGCTTTGTCTTGTCCGGCGATATCCGGCGCGGAACCATGAACAGGTTCAAAAACTCCCGGCCCTGTTGCTCCCAAACTAGCAGAAGGTAGCATTCCAATACTACCAGTTAACATTGCCGCTGCATCGGAAAGAATGTCGCCGAATAGATTCCCCGTCACAATTGTATCGAACTGTTTCGGCCAGCGGATTAACTGCATTGCTGCGTTGTCAACGTAGAGGTGAGAAAGTTCCACATCGGGGTATTCTGAAGAAAGGGCAATTATGCGATCGCGCCAAAGTTGCGAAACATCCAAAACATTCGCTTTATCCACGGAACACAGCCTTTTCCCGCGCTTCCTGGCTGTCTCAAAAGCTACTCGCCCGATTCTGTCAATTTCCGACTCGGTATAAGCCATTGTATTGACACCGCGTTTTTCGCCAGTTTCCGTTTGAAAAATACCCTTCGGCTTGCCAAAATAAATTCCGCCAGTCAATTCGCGGATGACCATAATATCCACGCCTTCAACAACTTCCCGTTTCAAAGAAGAAGCATCTACCAACTGTGGTAAAATAGTTGCTGGACGCAAATTAGCAAACAATCCTAATCCAGCACGAAGTCCTAAAAGTCCTGTTTCCGGCCGCTGTTCGCGAGGTAAATTATCCCACTTGTAACCGCCGATTGCTGCTAATAATATGGCATCGCTGTTGCGGCAGATTTCGAGAGTTTCATCAGGGAGTGGATTGCCTGTTTTATCAATGGCAGCACCTCCCATTAAGGCTTCTTGAAATTCAAAGCCGATGTCGAACTTTTTGCCTACAAGTTTCAGGACTTCTACGGCGACTGCGATAATTTCAGGGCCGATTCCGTCTCCCGGCAAAAGAGTGATGCGGTAGTTTTGTGTCATATCTACTAAGTTGAGAAATTTTGGTAACTTATCATTGTATCAGGACAAGTCAGCTAAAAATTCATTCTTTATATCTTAGTCCGCGGAGGCGGACTTCGTTTGTGTAGAAGCGGTTTCAACCGCCGATTGATCAAGGGGATAACTTGATCTATAACTAACAATAGTTCAATCAGAAATTCGGAAGGAGTGGCGGAGTGACAGAAGGCGAAGGTATATCAAGATCAGAACAGATTAATTCCAGGGACTTCTCATGGCCCTTTTGGCCGATCGTCCCAATCTATCCCTATGGTAAGCGGCGGACGATCCGCAAAGAAATAGTTAAGGACACAATCTGGACTTTTGACCAACTTCAGGGAATTTTCTACGTCATTGTCCCGATTCGGATGACGGTGATTAAACTCGAACCAGAAGGCCTTCTCGTCTACGCCCCCGTCGCGCCAACTCCTGAATGTATTCGCTTGGTAAACGAGTTGGTAGCAGAACACGGTGAGGTTAAGTATATCCTGCTGACAACGATTTCCGGTATCGAACACAAGGTTTTTGTCGGCCCTTTTGCGAGGTGTTTTCCCAGCGCCCAGGTATTTGTCGCCCCCCAGCATTGGAGTTTCCCGCTGAATTTGCCGCTGAGTTGGCTGGGTTTCCCCACCAAACGCACATTTGTACTTTCCCTCGACAGCAGCGAAACGCCTTTTGCCGATCAATTTGATTTGGCGATACTTGGCCCGATCGACCTTCGTTTAGGTTGGTTTGCCGAGGTAGCGCTTTTTCATAAGCGATCGCGCACACTGATGGTAACAGATTCCGTGGTTTCAATTTCCGATCATCCACCTGCGATCGTCCAATTCGACTCTTACCCGCTGTTGTTTCACGCCAAAGACAGCGCCTCCGATGTTGTGGCAGACACTCAGGAAAATCGGCGCAAAGGGTGGCAGCGGATTGCTTTATTCGCCATGTATTTTCGCCCTAGTGTGTTGGAAGTGCGATCGTGGATGTCCGTATTAGACAATGGTTTTAAAGCCCCAGAACGCTCTAAAAAAGCTTATTTCGGGTTATTTCCTTTCCAGTGGAAACCAGGTTGGAAGCGCTCTTTTGAGGCTTTGCGTGGGGGAGGGCGATTGTTTGTTGCGCCGATTTTGCAGACTTTGATTCTCAACCGCCAGCCACAGGAAACTCTTGATTGGGCGAATCGGGTTGCGAGTTGGGATTTTGAGAGAATTATACCTTGTCACTTTGATGGTGCGATCGCCACAAACCCGCGCGAATTTCGGCAAGCATTCTCTTTTCTCGAAAAACACTCTGATGTTACCCTTTTACCCGAAGCAGATTTTAAATTACTGAGGGATATTGATGCAGGTTTAAATAAAATTGGTATTGTGCCACCTGCTAAGGACAAGGTTCCCTAGTGGTGGGTTTTACCAATCATCTGTGACGCCTACAAACAATCTCCTAAACCTGCGGCCACATACTGGAATCAGGTACTGGGAAATTTAAGATCGAGTGTAGTTTGGGGTATGCTAGGAAGTGTGGCTAATTCTGGTTTAGCCGATCGCGTGGTATCCTTGCAAGCAATGGCCGGCGAAATTATCGATCGAGTCAGGCGATTTTAGATTTTAGATTTTTGTTGGGGCTAACAATTCCCGATGCCCGATGCCCGATCCCCGATGCCCAATTCCCAATTCCCAATTCTCAATAAGAATGTCTCGACCAACATTATATATTGCCATCACCAATCACGGATTCGGTCACGCCGTCCGAGTCTCATCAGTAGCAGCAAAAATTCAAGAATTAAACCCAGAGATTCTATTAATAATAGCGACAACTGCTCCCCGTTGGTTGCTAGAATCTTACATTACAGGTGATTTCATTCTCCGTCCCCGCGCTTTTGATGTTGGTGTTGTGCAGTCTGACAGTTTAACTATGGATTTAGACGCGACACTGGAAAAGTTGCAGGAAATTCGGCACAAGCAAAATTCCCTAATTGCTAGCGAAGTTAATTTCATCAAACAAAATCGGGTGGGTTTGGTACTGGCAGATATTCCGCCTGTGATGACAAAGATTGCTAAGGCTGCTGGTGTTCCTTGCTGGATGATGAGCAATTTTGGTTGGGATTTTATTTATCGTGATTGGGGTGGTGAGTTTGACGAAATAGTGGATTGGATTCGTGAGTGTTTCGGAATGTGCGATCGGCTTTTTCGTCTCCCTTTACACGAATCGATGTCATTTTTTCCCAATATTGAAGATGTTGGTTTGACTGGCGGCAATCCTCGGTATAGTGAGGAGCAAATTAGGGAATTATTCAGAATCGAAACGCCGCCAGAAAAAACAGTGTTGCTAACTTTTGGGGGGCTGGGTTTGGAAGATATTCCTTATCACAATTTGCACAAATTTAGCGATCGCCAATTTATCACTTTTGATCGATCGGCTCCTGATTTGCCAAATTTGATTAGAGTCAAAAGTCAGGAGTTTGCAAAATCTTTCCCCATTTTACCGCGTCCCGTCGATGTGATGCCTGTCTGCGGGCGGTTGATTTCCAAACCTGGGTACAGCACTTTTTCCGAAGCTTTGCGTTTGGAAATACCTGTTGTTTCGATCGTGAGAGAAGGTTTTGCAGAAGCTCAGATTTTACTGGAAGGGATTCAAAATTATGGGGAACATCAAATTGTGACGACTGAGGAGTTTTTTGATGGTGATTGGGAGTTTTTGCGAAAACCGATGAATCCGCCACGTTTGTCGGATAAATTGGCGATAAATGGTACGGAGGCGATCGCCCAAGCTGTTGTTGACTATTTTTAATAGCAATTGGGGTAAATCAAATAAGTAGTAGTAGGTTGGGTTGAGGCACGAAACCCAACATCCAATTAATGAGTGTTGGGTTTCGTTCCTCAACCCAACCTACAGAATAAAAAAGGAAGAACTAATATGTAATAATAGGAGAATATTTTTGTAATAGTCTCACTGAAAATCTAAAATCTAAAATCCAAAATCCAAAATCGATTAATCCCATGACTCATTACCAACAGATATTCACAATTAAAACTACAGGTAAGTCTTTGTGCAAAATTACCGATCAGGTAGAAAATGTGGTAGCTAATTCCGGTATTAAAACAGGACTTTGTACCTTATTTTTACGCCATACCTCTGCTAGCTTGCTGATTCAAGAAAATGCTGACCCCGATGTATTGAAGGATTTAGCCAATTTTTTAGCTAAACTGGTACCGGAGGGTGCAACCTATATTCACGATACCGAAGGCCCAGACGATATGCCCGCGCACATTCGCACTGCATTGACTCATACTTCTGAACAAATCCCGATCGCACATCATAGACTACTACTAGGAACTTGGCAGGGAATTTACCTGTGGGAACATCGTCAGCGGGGGCAGATTCGCGAACTCGTGGTTCATATCAGTGGGAGTTGAGAGAGAGGGAATTGGGCATGGGGCATGGGGCATCGGGCATCGGGCATGGGGCATCGGGCATCGGGCATCGGGCATGGGGCATCGGGCATCGGGCATCGGGCATGGGGCAT
>NZ_NXIB02000220.1 GCF_002412335.2 Tychonema bourrellyi FEM_GT703 | reverse complement strand
AGGGGAGGGTTGGGGTGGGGTAAAAAACCTTACGACTCATTTAGGACTGCTATAGTACGCGCGTTGACAATGTTCCCTTGTGTTAAATTTTGGCGATCGGGAGATTAAAAAAATTTGCCTTAGCGGGTGCCCGTACTATCACTGTTCGGGGTCCCATTCGGTTCTGGTTCGTATTTTGAGTAGTTGTCAAATCTGAAGTTCTCTGAAGCTGTCCAGCTCGATCGACCTTCTGTTAAGTTACCAGTCGAGTTGCTGACTTGTCCAGCAGCAAGCGCTGCGCTGCCGATATTGAATTGCAGGCAGGTAGCCAGCGTTGCCATTGTTGTGAGCTGAATTAAATTACGCATAGTCTTCATTTCCGTTATGCAAGTCCCTGAAAATGATTATATTCCAAAAGTTACGTAAATTTACTGAGATTTTGATATTTTTTTAATGAAAAGTCGTAAAACTACTGAAACCCTTTGAAATAAAGGCTTTCTTGCCTAATTTAATTTAGAATCAGATATTGATTTTAGAAAGATTTAATATTGCCTTAAACCTGGACGCGAAATTGTTTAAATAAGTTTCACAAATTTCGTACTTGAAAGGCCTTCTTCCTTCGACGATAATTCAACCAAACTGATATTGATTTTTACCAAATTCCTTAGCACGATACATTGCAGCATCGGCACAGTTTACCAAAACATCTCGATCTTGAGTATCCACAGGATACAAACTAATACCAATACTGGTAGTTACACAAACAGTATTTTCTTCTAATACAAAAGGTTCTTTAATTGCGTCGCGGATTTTTTCAGCTACTTTCGCAGCTTCCTCGCGACCTGGAATTCCAGGCAAAATGACTGTGAACTCATCCCCACCCAAGCGCGAGATCGTATCACTACCTCGCAAGCAGCGTTTGAGGCGATCGGAAACTGCTTTTAAAAGCAAATCACCTGTATTGTGTCCGAGAGTGTCATTAATCAATTTAAATCCATCTAAGTCTAAAAATAGTAAAGCTAGGAATTCATTATTAATCAATGCTTTTTCTAAAGATTGGTTCAATCGTTCATAGAAAAATTTGCGGTTGGGCAAACCCGTGAGAACATCGTGATCTGCTTGGTGGCTGAGTTCAGCATTTTTCTGCTTGAGTTCTTCTTCCAATCGCTTGCGTTCAGTGATGTCTCTGATAATTCCCACCAAAAATAGATTACCGACGGCATCTTTATGGAGTGACCTTTTAGTAGCAATGAGATGGGTGATGCCGTGAGTATCGGTAAATCTTTCTTCGTGTTCTAACTGTAGATTGGTTTTTAATACTAATTCGTCTTGCTCCCAAAAGATATCTGCTTCGGCTTTGGGAAATAAATCGTAATCTGTTTTCGATGTAATATTTTCCAAAGAAGAGCCGATAAATCGACAATAGGTTTCATTTAAAACCACCATTCGGTGATTTTGATCTTTGACAAAAATCGGATCGGCAATTGTATCAATTAGTGATTGTAAAAATTCTTTAGACCGTTTCAATTCTTCTTGCAAGTGAGCCAGATAACCGACAACTGCGACACCAGAACCCAGAAGACTGAGCATTGGGGGAATTAAAGGTAGCCACCAACCAGTTAAGAAAGCTATGTACAAAGTGGCATTCAGAAAGATGCTGATACTCAACAAACACCAAGCCGATCGACTGAGCGATCGCAATTTCCAGCTAACACTTGCTCCCACCCAAGACCACAACAAAATCCACAGCAACTCTAGAGAATCTGACAAAACATTGATACCCCCACGCCCGTCAAGGGCCGCACTCAAAATTTGGCTCAAAAAATGAGCTTGAAGTTCAACTCCCGATATTTGCTGGGGACTGTTGAACAAGTCGTAGCTGTAAGCATTTTGGTGAGAATCTTTGAGGCTAGTTGCTGTTGAACCGATCAAGACAATGCGCGATCGCACAAAATCCACTGGTACTTTGTCAGAAAGCACATCACTAATGGACACAGTGCGAAAACTGCCTACCGGGCCACGGAGGGAAGCCAAAATTTGATAACCACGGCTGTCCGATCGCACATAAGCACCATCATTCTGTTGAAAAGGCCGAAAAACCCCCTTACCTAACTGCAAGTATTTCGGATTGACAGAGGCTGGCTGAGGGGAAACCCCTTCGCTTTCGAGATAAAGCAAAGCCAGCTTGAGTGCAAAACTCTGACGAGTTTTCCCATCAGAGGGCCAAGCGTAGAGCAACATTCGGCGAACCTTACCGTCAGCATCGATCACCACGTTGTTGAAACCAACTCGATCGAGCTTATTGAGTACCGGAGGCGGGCGAACTCCCAAACGACTTTCGTCTGCCATCAACTCAATTCCGATTAAGTTGGGAATAGTTTTAAAAGTTTTGAGCAATTCGGCGTTACCAGGTTGAGTTGGCAAATCTCGGTAGATATCAAGACCGATCGCTCGCGGTTTACCAGCATCCAATTTTTGCAACAATTTGGCCATCACACCATCAGAAATTGGGTAGCCGTATTTTTGCAAATCACGTTCCCCAATTTCTACAATTACGATCCGATTGTCAATTGGTTCTGCTGGGCGCCAGCGCACAAACTGGTCAAAAGCCGCCCATTCCCACAACTGCAAAAGTCCGAACCAGCGAACTAGCATGACCGTACCGACAACCGCAGTTGCCGTAATCAATACCCGGCGTTCTTGGCGAAGCCATTTTTTGAGAATTGCCCGCATATTTTTGGGATTTTTGTCTCGCTAGTTGAGCATCCAGGTCACCATATTTGCTTATACATCTTCGGCACTCTGGGATCAGTAGGGAAACGGCAGTTTCTAGGACACGGCAGTTTCTAGGACACGGCAGTGCCCATTAGTGTCAACTTAAGCTTGAAACCCTTGGTATCTCTTGCTTTTACCTAAGTCTAGATCCCCCTAAATCCCCCTTAAGAAGGGGGACTTTGAGAAGACTCTTGTCCCCCCCTTCTTAAGGGGGGCTAGGGGGGATCTAGGCCTAATCGTCAAACAGCAGTCTCTGACTACATTTGACCTTAAGTTGACACCTATGGGCAGTGCCGTGTCCCTACCGCGATAGTAGGGACACGGCACTGCCCATTAGTGTCAACTTAAGCTTGAAACCCTTGGTATCTCT
This sequence comes from Tychonema bourrellyi FEM_GT703, assembly GCF_002412335.2. GTDB lineage: Bacteria > Cyanobacteriota > Cyanobacteriia > Cyanobacteriales > Microcoleaceae > Microcoleus > Microcoleus bourrellyi. The sequence goes on along the minus strand of NZ_NXIB02000220.1, from coordinate 4,847 downwards.
TGCTTTTACCTAAGTCTAGATCCCCCTAAATCCCCCTTAAGAAGGGGGACTTTGAGAAGACTCTTGTCCCCCCCTTCTTAAGGGGGGCTAGGGGGGATCTAGATTTAATAGTCAAACAGCAGTCTCTGACTGGGTTTGATGTTAAGTTGACACCAATGGGCACTGCCGTGTCCTCCGTTTAGATCATTCCGATGCAAACGGATTTGATATCATTTGATTGAAAACTGCTATAATTATGAATACTATAATTATGAATATTTTTTTATTTTATAGATAGCGGATTTGAGATTCATTTAGCAGGATGATTCAAGGATTAAATCATTTAAAACCATAAAATTTACTGTCAACATATCTCAAATCTGCTATCTATAAATTTCAAACTTTACTATCGGTTGATAAAATTGCGTGGCCCGCTATAACCGGAAAATTCTGCGAGTTTTTCTAAAGATTGAGTCCCCGAATAAAATTGACCTTTAATCTCCCAAGTAGGAAAACCTTTGATATTAGTAGCAGTAGCTTGGCAAATTTCAGCGCGAGAATTTTGTCCTTTGGGATCGCATTCAAAATAATTGATTAATTTTGCCGCTTCCCTCCCGAACAGCATTTTTTGGTCGTGACAGTGGGGACACCAGTAAGCGCCATATTCTTTGGCTCCGATTTGTGTGAGGTAGCGGGCTAAAGCAATTTCTGCTGGGCTTGATGTTGTAGTGACCAGAGGAGGCACTATACCGGGCGTAGAAACGGTGACAGGTGCTTTGATACTGTTGTAAAGTCCCAAGGCTGCGATCGAACTGACCATTGCCACCAAAATGCCTGTAAACACCAGTTGACCAAGATCTTCCCACTCGCGGCCCACCAGCACCAACACGAACAACGATAGGGAAAATACAGCGGAACTGATGCAATAAATGCACAGTTCCTGAATTTCAAAAGCCATCAAATACATCAAGTAGCTGCTGAAAATTACCATCGCAGCAGTGATGACAAAGAGCAATTGCCAAGTCCTGTTTTCTAGTTGAGAATACAGTCCTTTATTGGTGTCAGGATTGACAGATTTGGGAGCGAAGGCCAGGATTGCGATGCTCAGGTAAGCTAAACAACCTAACAAACTTAAAGGCACTACGCCAAAGACTGTGGCGTAGGGACTGTTGAGAACTTTGTCACAGCCACTGGTGGGACAAATGACTGAGCCTGTCGTGAATTTAGCGATCGTCAAATAAGCAGTTTCTAGAACGCCGATGACTGCGATCGCAGCCATTATAGTCCTAGACCAGCGATGAATCCAAGGGGTTGAACGTCGGCGAATCATTGTTCGATTTGGTAATGGATGATTGGCAATGGGTAATTGGGAATTGGGAATTGGGAATTGGTGCTTTTTTCACTGTGAGTTCTTAGTTTTCATATTGCCCATTACCAATTAACCATGACCGATGACCCCATTCCCAATTACCTATTCCCATTTTAGATTTTACTTTTTAGTTTATCCAGTTCCGAGACTAGCCCATGAGAGCCATTAGCCTCGCTGTTTTCATGTTGGCGCTCTTTCTCGGACAAGCTGCGACGGGCGGCTTCGACAAACTGACTGACGCGAATCGGATCGATGGGCCCATCAATGCGGCCATTTCGCTTCAAGGAACTTGAAACAATTACGCCGTCAGCCGCCCGCATGAGCGTGGAAATGTTTTCCCACGATGCGCCACTACCAATGAAAACTGGAATTCCCGCTGCTGCTATACTCGCGAGTTCTAATTCTTCTAGATTAGGAGGGCTACCAGTTGTCGGCCCGGAGAGGATCACAGCGTCTGCTAAGGCGCGTCCGATTGTTTCTTGAATGACTGTTCTCAAGTTAGGGCTGCCTAGGGGTTGCCCGTGCTTGACTAACACGTCTGCTAATATTTTGACATCGCTGCCCAATTCCCGTCGATAGCGCAGTAGCTGGTGAGCTTGACCTTCAATTAAGCCTTGGTCTGTAGCCATAGTGCCGTTGAGGACGTTGACGCGGATGAATTGAGCACCGGTGCAGGATGCGATGGCGATCGCGCTGTGGGCATCGTTTCGTAGGACATTGATGCCGATCGGCAATGTCACCAGATTGGTCAGCCTCTCGACGATCAGCGTCATAGCACTGACAACGGCTGGATCTACTCTATCTTTGGCAAAGGGAGCATCGAAAAAGTTCTCGACGATGATCCCGTTTGCGCCACCAGAAGCCAGTGCTGTCGCCTCTTGCTCGGCTCTGCCGATAATTGCTTTGAGATTCCCCCCCCAGCGGGGGGAAGTTGGTAGAGGCTGTAAATGTACGACACCGATTATGGGATTCGGCGTTTTGAATATTTGTTTTAAGTCCACGGGCTTTCCTGAAACCACCAAGTTGATGCTACTGCTGACGGCGGATTTTGACGGCGTATTTTAGAATTCTATATCCACAAGGTCGATCGCATGACTGGATCGGACAAGGAAGTTGCGAAAACTGACATCTGGCACGATTCTCAAGAGCAGTTGTCTGTTGTCTATCGAGGTTAATTGATGAAACTCGCTCTCATAATTGTCGCTGTCACCGCAGGATTTTTGGTAGCAATAGAACTGCTGCTGCGGGTGTTGCTGGGTTTTGGCAATCCTTTGATTTATATTCCCGATGCGGAGTGTGGCTATTTATTGGCTCCCAACCAGAGGGTGCGTCGCTTGGGGAACCGGATTGAGATTAACGAGTATTCGATGCGTACTGGTGCGATCGCCCCGCTTCCCCCTCCAAAAACCCTGCGCGTCTTACTGTTGGGTGATTCTGTCGCTAACGGCGGTTGGTGGACTGATGAAGCAGACACCATATCCGAAATTATGGCTCGGCAATTGAGGCTACAAATTCTCAATCTGGCGACCAATGCACAATTACATTCAAAAGTCAACTATTCTAACGTTGAAGTTTTGAACTGCTCAGCCAATTCTTGGGGGCCTAGAAATCAACTAGCTTATATCAAGCGGTTTGGTCTGTTTGGGTCAAAGGTGGTGGTTTTGTTGCTGAATACGGACGATTTGTTTACATCAGCTCCTTGTGCTGCGGTGGTGGGGCGCGATCGAGCTTATCCTGATCGTAAACCTTTAATGGCGATCGGCCAACTATTAAATCGCTACCTATTACCAACAGTACCCAGGGAATTGGTAACACCTTCGGCCCAAAATGAGGACAAAGTTGGTTCCAACTTAGAAGCGATTCGCCAAATCAAAACAGCAGCAAACCTTGCCAATATTGACTTTGTACTAGCAATGACACCAAAACTGCATGAACTAGACGAAATTGGCTCTCACGAATGGGAAGTCAAGGCTCGATCGCGTCTTACTGAACTTGTAGTCACAGAAAAAATTACTTACATAGATTTTCTGCCGATTTTCAATTCAGCACCAGAACCTCTAACTTTTTATAGAGATAGCATTCATCTAAGTCCCAAAGGAAATCAGTTAGTTAGCCAAATTATCAGCAAAAAAATTTAAACTTTAGTTCAAATTACCAGATAAATCTATCGAATCAATCTCAAATCTAAAATCTTAAATCTAAAATAGAAAGATCGAATCCGGTTGCAAGAATACAGTTAAAACCCCAATTAACAAACAACAAACCCAAACTGTACCAGCACCCGGAAACGACACGATTTATTTCGATCTAACTTACTTGCAAAGTAGACTCTAGCTCTTTGGGATACCAAGCTTGACCATCGAGAGCCATTTGCTCGATCGAACTTGCCAGCCGCAGAGCTTTCAGAGCTTGTTCTCCTCCCACAGAAGGCTTATTTCCACCCCGGACGCAATTAATAAAATGCTCCAATTCTGCGTGGAGCGGTTCAATATTGCTGGTGTAAACTTTCTCAATCAATCCATCTTGACGATAAAGCACCTGACCGTAATCTGTCACGTAATTAGCGGTTGTTTGTCGGTGAATCAAGATTTCGTTATTGAGAAAATCTGCCTCTGTCAGAGAATTTTTGCAATGAGCGACAATGGAACGGAGTTTGCGGTGCGTCACCTTACTAGCAGTCAGGGTAGCCACAATGCCGTTAGCAAAGTTTAAAGTAGCTGTTACATAGTCTAAATAACCAGAATTCGATGCTCTGCTGCCACTAGCGGTCAACTTCACCACTGGGGAAGATGCCAATTCCAACAGCAAGTCGATGTCGTGGATCATTAAATCCAAAACTACCGATACATCATTGGCCCGATCGGAATAGGGACTCATCCGGTGAGCTTCCAACGCCAGTAACTCCTCAGTTTTCAGCACTTTGCCGAGTTCCTGAAAAGCTGGATTGAAGCGCTCGATGTGCCCCACTTGCAAAATCCGGTGGGATTCCGCAGCCGCGTTGACCAAAGATTCGGCTTCAGTAATACTAGCCGCGATCGGCTTTTCAATTAAAACGTGAACACCCGCTTGGAGACAAGACATCCCCACAGGGTGGTGTAGGCGAGTTGGAACGGCGACGCAAACAGCATCTACGTGGGCGAGCAAATCACGGTAGTCTTCAAAGAAGCGAACCCGGTATTTGCTGGCTACATCAATTCCCCGCTCTACATTTATATCTGCAATACCCACGAGTTCGATATCTTTTAGCAAGCTCAGAACTCGTGTGTGATGTTGGCCCATATTGCCAACCCCAATCACCCCAATGCGAAGGGGTTCAGGTTGACCTCGGTGCCCGAAAACGTTTGCGTATCCTAATGACATCCTATCTAGCACTCCTGGATTCTCCTCCACCACAGGAATCAAGCCTTTTGGCTTCCCTCAGTTACTCACAGCCATCCAGATAGTACCACAGCAGATCTATTTGTGAAGAAATTCTAAGAGAAGGAAGAAGGAAGAAGGA
>NZ_NXIB02000021.1 GCF_002412335.2 Tychonema bourrellyi FEM_GT703 | reverse complement strand
TCACGTCCGGTTCTGAAGGAGAGGTAGGGGTAGAAATGCCCCTATCGACTCTAACCGACTTTTGCAGAGAAAATATTTTGGGACGCACTACATGATCGAAGTAGCCTTGCAATACCCGATGTTTGGCCCGGAGATTCAGTGTCCCCACTGTCGCCAAACAATTCCGGCTCTAACTCTCACGGATGCCTATTTGTGTCCGCGTCATGGGGTATTTGAGGCAGATCCAAAAACGGGGGATTTAGTTCACCTTCAGTCTGGGCGACACTGGCGCCACTGGGAGGATGAATGGTATCGCCAGCATACCCACCCCGATGGAATTCGGTTTGAAATTCACGAAGCGCTCGATCGACTCTATACTCAAGGCTACCGAGCAACTCGCATCATTATTGCCCAACGCTATCGGGAATTAATCAGCGTTTATTTAGAGCGCAGCACATCTTGGCGGGGTGAATCGGAATCGCCGATGCCGAAGCTTTACGGTTTACCAGTCGATTTTAGCCCGGAATCCCAGGAAGAACCTTGCTGGGAAGTGATTAATTTTGATTTGGAAAAAGAGCCGGGAGCTCCGATTCGATATCCCTATTTTCGGTTGTTTGAATAGTCATTAGTTATTTGTTAGTGGTTATTAGTTATTGGTTATTAGTGATTAGTCATTAGTGATTAGTCATTTGTTGGTTCCAGTTACCAATTAGCAATGCCCAATGCCCAATGCCCAATGCCCAATTCCCAATTAGCAATGCCCAATGCCCAATGCCCAATTCCCAATGCCCAATTCCCCAATCTAAAATCAAATGCACCACGCCTCGATTCGTACTGCTAACATTCACAAAGCGATCGCCTTTTACGAACAGTTAGGATTTACTGTGAGCGATCGCTTTACCACAGGTTATACTCTAGCCTGTTGGATGGAAGGCCTCAACGGACGCATCGAACTGATTCAAATCCCGGAACCGAAACCCGCGCCTGATGCTTTCGGTGATGAGCATTATGTTGGATACTATCATTTATCTTTTGATTTGACAGAGGCGACAACTGATTTGCCTACTTGGTTGCAGTCTCTCAAACAGCGGTTTGAGGAAGCAGCCAAGGAGGAACCAAGCCAGTTTCAGCCACTGAAAGTTTTATTAGAACCGACTCAACAGGCGATCGGGCAAAATGTTTACGAAGTCGCTTTTATTGCCGATACAGACGGTTTGCCTTTAGAGTTTATTCGACGACTTAATTAGTTAGGATTGACTGACGGTGATGGATAATCATTCTCTATCTCAATCAGAAACTGAGAATAGTTATTACTCTTAATCCCTAGTAACGTTCGCTACCAACTTAACAATATTTTTCTAAAATATAGCAATCCTAAATCATTTGTGAATTCTTACTTCCTCCCCGCGGGTTCGGGGAGGGTTGGGGTGGGGTAAAAAATTTACGACTCCTGCAAGGATTGCTATAGTGCAATTTATCTTAAGAAGAATCTCTAACTTGGGTGGGGAGATTGCTGGAATTGGGCCGCAGTTGGAGTGGATGTGTTGCCGTAGAAGTGGGTCACTCGTAACTTTACGAGATCGGGTTCAATTTCGGGGTCGAAGCTGCCCTCGCGGCTGTTAATCAAATCGGCCCAGGGCAGGCTTTGAGTTTCGGCTTGCAATTTTTTCACTAAGTCTTCGACGCGGCCTATCGGTCTGGCGGGGACGCCGGCAACTATATCGCCCTCGGCGACATCTTTGGTGACGACGGCACCGGCGGCGACGATCGCATTTGGGCCGATGGTGACATTGCGAAGAACGATCACATTTAAGCCGATAAATACGTTGTCGCGGATGTCTATCTTGCCTACGGCATCTAGTTTAACGTTGTAAGCCCGGTCAAGCATGGCGATCGAGCCGTCATGGCCGATCAGGGTACAAGAAGAGAAGTGAACGTTGTTGCCGATGCGGACGTAGGCGGGATCTCCAAAGACGGTATTTGGCCAGATGCTGCAATTTTCGCCGATCGCGTACAAGTTGCCGTGGCGGCGGAGAAATTCGGTGTATTCTTCGGAACAAGGATTACAGAATTGGATGTAAAGGCCACGGAACTTGCCGTAACGCATGGCAAGATGGCGGATAATTTTTTGCAATGTTGATCTAAGCATTTTCCTGGTTTTTGGTAGATTGAAGAATCTTGGCATGAATACCAACAGCAGTTTGATCGGCTGGAATGTCTGATAAAACTACAGCATTGGCACCGATATTTACGTCGTCATACTAGATTTTGAGTTAAAAATATAGTATATTTTATTTTTGACTACAATATGAACACCTATTCATACTATCAGGTGTTGGGATAAACCCAGGAAAAACCATGCAAAAAGCTAAGTCGAGCGATTCCGGGTGCTGTAGTCACGATGACCACGATCGCAGCCATGAGAATCATAACCATGACCATGACCACGGCCACGATCATGACCACGGGAACGGAGATTTTAACCTGAAGCAAGAATTGGTTCCTGTGATATTGGTGGTTGTACTATTTGTCGGCGGTTTAATTTTTGAAGAAAAACTGCACAACACGCCCTATTCTATCGGTGAATATCTGGTTTTCATCCCAGCCTATCTTTTGAGTGGATGGAATGTTTTAACCAGTGCCGGCCGCAACATTCTGCGAGGTAGAGTGTTTGATGAAAACTTCTTAATGACTATAGCAACACTCGGCGCTTTAGCTATTCATAAATTGCCCGAAGCAGTCGGGGTGATGTTGTTCTTCAAAATTGGAGAACTTTTTCAAGATTTTGCGATCGGGCGATCGCGTCAATCGATCCGATCGCTCTTAGAAATTCGCCCAGACAGCGCCAACCTCAAGCAAAATGGCGACATCAAAAAAGTTGCACCAGAAACCGTAGCCGTCGGCGATATCATCCTTGTCAAACCAGGAGAAAAAATCCCCTTAGACGGTGAAATTATCGACGGCAATTCTCAGATTGACACATCTGCACTCACTGGCGAATCAGTCCCTCGAACCGTGAAAGTAGGAGAAACAGTTTTAGCAGGAACAATTAACCAAACAGGAGTTCTCACCGTCAAAGTGACCAAAGTCTTCGGTGAATCTTCAATATCCCGAATTCTGGAATTAGTAGAAAATGCCAGAAGCAAAAAAGCTGCAACTGAGAAATTTATTACCAAATTTGCTAACTACTACACGCCTTTTGTAGTATTTGCATCACTAGCAGTGGCATTGATTCCGCCTTTGTTCATTTCAGGAGTAACTAATGCAGACAGATTTTTATGGGTTTACCGCGCCCTTGTCTTATTAGTTATTTCCTGTCCTTGCGGATTGGTGATTAGCATTCCTCTGGGATATTTTGGGGGAATTGGCGGTGCAGCCAAGGGCGGTATTTTGGTTAAAGGTTCGACTTTTCTAGATACCCTGACAGCAGTCAAGATAGTAGTTTTAGACAAAACCGGAACTTTGACAAAAGGAGTTTTTAAAGTAGCGCAAATTGTGCCTGCAAATGGTTTTTCCCAAACAGAGTTAATGGAAATAGCCGCTAAAATAGAATCTCAATCAAATCACCCAGTGGCGAAATCGATCGTGGAAGCTTATGGCGGCAAGATAGATTCATCTGATGTGAAAGATTACGAAGAAATAGGGGGACATGGAATTCGAGCCAAAGTAAATAATCAAATTGTGATTGCCGGAAATGACCGTTTGTTGCACCGAGAAAATATCCCTCACGATGTCTGTAATGCGGGCGGTACTGTTGTCCATTTAGCGGTAGACAACCGCTACGCTGGCCATATTTTGATTGCTGACGAGCTTAAGGAAGATGCAGTACAGGCGATTCGCGACCTCAAGAAATTGGGTGTTGAGCGAATCGTGATGCTCACAGGAGATAATCAAGCTGTAGCCGATAGTGTTGCGAAAAAGCTCGGTTTAGATTCCTACTTAGCTGAGTTATTACCCGAAGGAAAAGTTGAGGCGATCGAAAAACTTATTAGCCAATCTAAAAAAGGCGATAAAATTGTCTTTGTCGGGGACGGAATTAATGATGCACCCGTGCTTGCTAGAGCTGATGTGGGAATAGCGATGGGGGGTTTGGGCTCGGATGCGGCGATCGAAACTGCCGACGTTGTAATTATGTCAGATGCACCGTCAAAGGTGGCTGAAGCCATCCAAATTGCCCGAAAAACTCACAATATTGTTTGGCAAAATATCATTTTTGCCATGTCAGTCAAAGGCATATTTATTGCTTTGGGTGCTTTTGGGTTAGCGACAATGTGGGAAGCTGTTTTTGCCGATGTTGGGGTAGCTCTCGCTGCTATTTTTAATGCTACTAGAGTTTTGAAATAGTTGGCTGAAAACTCCAGGAGGGCCGGCAATTCCTCCCTCGTTGTAGCAATTTGTAGAGGAAAGCAAATGGAAAGTATCATCAAAATTCTGTTGGGAAGTCTAGCTCTTAGTATGATTCACGCATTAATTCCCAACCACTGGATGCCTTTAATTGCCATTGGTAAAACTGAAAATTGGTCTCGCAGCGAAACTTTGCGGGCAACAGTAATTACAGGAGTTGCTCATACTCTCAGCATTATCCTAATCGGAATTGTCGTCGGCTTATTCGGTTACAAGTTCGCTGCTACCTATGTAGAGGCTGCTAAAATCATTGCGCCTTTAGTTTTATTGGTTTTAGGAATTATCTATCTTTTGGCAGAGTTAGATAGTTCTCGCAAACAGCACCACCACCATCACGTTGAAACAGCTAATTTAACTACCAAGCGATCGCAATTTCAAATCCTAGCTGTTTTAGGAACAGGAATGTTTTTCTCGCCTTGCATTGAGATTGAAGCCTATTATTTTTCCGCAGGAACGATTGGTTGGGTCGGCATACTTGTAGTTTCTGTCGTCTACTTAGTCGTGACAGTTTTGGGAATGGTTTTGCTAGTAGATTTCGGAATGAAAGGAGTTAATGCTTTAGAAGAAAAGCTGCATTTTTTCGAGGATCACGAACAAGGATTAACCGGAGCAATGTTAATAGTTTTAGCAGTTGTGGCTTATTTCATCAAAGTGTAAAATGGTTGGTAATAAACTCTAGTCTTGCGAAACATCCAGTACCGGAAAAAATATTATGCGTCGTCAACGTTCTCTGCCCTGGATTCATCGATATTCCCGCCCAATTATGGCAGGAATCGCAACTATTGGGGCTGCGATTACTGCCTATCTAACGGCTGTCAAGTTATCGCAAGGAGCGGTAACTTGTCCCATAGCCGGCTGCGATATCGTGCTTTCGAGTCCCTATGCCTATGTCTTTGGTTTGCCTCTTTCTCTCTTTGGTTTTTTGGGCTATTTGAGCATGATTATTTTTGCAGTAGCCCCCCTATTTGTCAATCCCTCTGAACAGAAAAGTCTCCGCTCTACTTTAGAGTCTTGGACGGGACTATTTCTGTTTGCTGGTGGCACAGCAATGATGATTTTCAGTGGCTATCTGATGTATGTATTGACTGTTGATATCAAAGCAGCTTGTATTTACTGTATTGCTTCTGCTTTGATATCAACTAGCTTGTTTTTCTTAGCATTAATCGGTCGCGAATGGGATGATATCGGGCAACTATTTTTCATCGGAATTCTGGTATCTATGTTAGTGCTGATTTCTTCTCTGGCTCTTTATGCTGATGTGAATAATCTCGGCACAGCTAGGGAGACTAGCATGAATACTACGACGATTTCTGGCCCCTCAGAAATTGCTTTAGCACAGCATTTAAAAAGAGTGGGAGCTAAAATGTACGGCTCTTTTACCTGCTCTCATTGTCAGATGCAGAAGGACAGTTTTGGCAAGGAGGCGGCTCGCATTTTCAATTATATCGAGTGTAATCCTCAAGGGAAAAATGCGAGGCCTGATCTTTGTCAAGCAGCCAAAATTCAGGGGACTCCTACTTGGGAAATTAACGGTAAGTTTTACCAAGGGCAAAAATCTTTGAAGGAGTTAGCTGATTTATCTGGCTATCAGGGAAGTCGGGAATTTCAAAATCTCTCAAATCCGAAACGCTGACAAGAGTGATTTTTGGCGATCGATCTAATCATAGTCGATCGCACGCACCTCGGTTAAATTAGTCGCGATCGCCCAAGCAAAAGGCGTTGCAATCCAAATCCGATCGCCATTCCCGCAACTACAATGCCTGTCAAGTAAGCCAAAACAGTCAACCGCACTGAAAGAGGAGGCGCAACTCCCTCAACTTCGATAGTTTGTGAAACCTGCAATGGTGGAAACTGACGGGCTGCATTTGGTTGGGGAGAAACTTCTACCTCAACTTTATGAGGTGCGCCATCAAAAAACTGCTCTTGCCATAACAGTTTTCCGGCTGCATCTGGCGCACCTTTGTAGGCAAAAGCAATCCACTCATCTTCGGCTGGAGTGACTTTAATATTCAACAATACATCTGTGACAGGTTGATTTGTTTTGGTGTCGGTGACTTGAACTTGTAAATTAGCAGTTTTACCTACTGTGGCACTAACATCTCCTGAAAGTCGCACCTGCAAACCCTGAGATTGCATAATCGGCTTTGTTTTTTCTGTCGGTTTAGATTCCATCATGTGAGACATTGGCATCGACATCTCAGACTGAGCGATTTCAGCGCTGACATTAACATATAACAAGGTAGCGATCGCAATTATGATCCCTCCACTCAATAGCAATCGCACTTTCTGTGGTGCTATTTCTCCTGTTTGGATTTGTTGCTTCCCTCCAATCACCAAACCGCCACTTAGCCCAACAACTAACAAAATCGCAGCTAAAATCCCGAAATTGCGATACTTCACCACGTTTTCCGGTACGGATAGTGTTAAAGTTTGCTGAATAGGGGTAAAAGCATTTTGTGCGATCGGAGTCACATTTGCTAACAATTGATAATTTCCCCGAATCGGCAACATTTGCTGGATTTGTAACTCACCTTTAGGTGCAATAGCCTCTATCTCCAGCAACTTTGTTCCCTCCACAATCGGAAAATCGGTGGTAAACCAAGGATTTTTAGGCGGAGTTAGAATTGTCAACTTAATTCGAGCATTCTCTAAGGGAATACCCGCTGCATCTAAGGCTTGCAGCTTTAACGATACTGGAGGTAAAGGTGTAGTTGACTCGGCTTCAAAGGGTAAAATCTGACTGATTTGCGGTTCGGTAGTGAGTCGCACAGTTGGTTGTGGAGACTGCGAAAACCCGACCCAACCATAAAAAACTATACTCATCATGCAAACAGCACTGATGAGCGCAGAAAACTTTAATTTTGACATTTTTATTCTGGACTTTTAAGGACTCTTGCGTGGGGTGGGGCGGGTTTATTTAAGCTGTCTGTACCTTTTAAAGCTGTTTGTGAACCCTTCGACTACGCTCAGGGCATCGCCCGCCCCTACAGGTTCTTGAAAATGGTGCAATATTTCAAATCAAATCAAAACCATCTTGTCTAGTGACAACTAACCATCAAAGTGTGGTGGCGTAGAGAGTGTACCTTATCATGGACGGCGGGATAAGTTGTAAAGTAAACAGTCCAGACAGTCAAAGCGCATAGGGAAATGTAGAGCGTGGCTTGCACGGGTGTTGAAAGCGTCAACCGTGCCGTTTGTTGCAAAATAGAAGAAGAAGAAGAAGAAGATTGAGTAGTCATCATGTACCTCGCAGATGAAATAAAGTGAATTTAGTTATCGGCGGGCATCCTGACTTGGAGAACTTGTCTCCTTTACAGTTGCGGGACAGTGCCGGACTTACACCGAACTTTCCCCGTTACCTCTGGTGGCTGCTCCTCACCAGAACCGATTCGATATTCAGACAGTACCACACTTTCTGTAGCTGCATTCACATTACCTAGAGTTTTACACAAAAGACACACAACTTAATATTTACTGGAATCTGCCAGATTTCGATCGCTCCGACTGATGACATTCCGCTACATTCGTGAGATTATGAAAAGAATATGAAAAGCATTGACCCGTAAAACAAATGACTCATTCGGAAAACAGACCCAGCCTTCCAGAGGTTCACCGCAGCGTTCCCATTCCCAACAGCAAAGGTTTCTGGCGTAAAATGCTCGCCTACGCAGGGCCTGGATATTTGGTTTCAGTCGGTTACATGGACCCCGGAAACTGGGCGACTGACTTAGCGGGGGGTGCCAAGTTTGGCTATGCGCTATTAAGTGTGATTTTACTATCTAATTTGATGGCAATTTTGCTGCAATCACTCTGCGTGCGTTTGGGAGTGGCAACGGGACGAGATTTGGCACAAGCTTGCCGAGATTATTTCAGTCCGCGAGTCAGTTTTTTGCTGTGGATACTTTGTGAAATTGCGATTTCTGCTTGCGATTTAGCTGAACTTGTTGGAAGTGCGATCGGGCTGCAATTGCTATTTGGCATACCCTTAGTTTGGGGAGTGTGCATTACTGCGCTAGATGTGATCATGGTGTTATTTTTACAAGGTAAAGGCTTTCGTTATATCGAAGCTTTGGTAATTACGATTATTGCAATTATTGGCGGTTGTTTTATCGCAGAAATGATTTTTGCCAAACCAGATGCCGGAGGAGTTTTACTCGGTTATGTTCCCAGCCTAGAGATTTTGCAAAATCAGGGAATGCTGTATATTGCGGTTGGTATTTTAGGAGCAACTGTGATGCCGCACAATCTTTACTTGCATTCGTCGATCGTGCAAACTCGGGCTTGGCAAGAAACTTCTGAGAAAAAATGGGAAGCAATTAAATTTGGCACGATTGATTCGACAGTAGCGCTGTCAATAGCTTTGTTTATTAATTCAGCAATTCTGATTTTGTCTGCTGCCACATTTCACTTTTCCGGCTATCAAGAAGTAGCAGAAATTCAAGATGCTTACAAACTGCTTTCTCCGGTGCTGGGTGTGGGTTCTGCGAGTGCAATTTTTGCCTTTGCTTTATTGGCTTCGGGGCAGAATTCAACGTTGACTGCAACTCTAGCAGGACAGATTGTGATGGAAGGGTTTCTAAATTTTCGGCTGCGGCCTTGGTTGCGGCGCTTGCTGACTCGACTGATTGCAATTGTACCGGCTTTGATCGTAATTATCTTGTTTGGGGAAGGTAGTACAACTAATTTACTGGTTTTCAGTCAAGTTATTCTCAGTTTACAATTATCTTTTGCAGTAATTCCCTTAGTCATGTTTACCTCGAACCGCCGTTTAATGGGAGAGTTTGTGAATCCATTTTGGCTGCAAGCAGTAGCTTGGTTAGTGGCGAGTATTATAGTGGCATTAAATGGTTGGCTGCTATTGCAAACTGTTTTTTAGAAATCTAATATCATGTCCGATCGATCGCGCATAATACATAGGCCGGGGCGGGTTTTTGAGATTGTCGGTTTTTGGCAATTATGGTTGGTGAACCCGCCCCTACAGGAATCATGCTCAATCAATCGGACATGATATGAGGCTCAATCAAACTACAAAAATAAAACCCGCACCAGCGGGTTTTATCTTACAGCTAATTGTGAATAACTGCCACTTTCATCTACTTTTTAGGAACAAGAGCTTCATTGCCAACAACGGGACGGGTTGACGAAACGCTAGTTTTCAAAAGTGCGATCGCCTGGGCGTAAACAGGATCATCCTTAGTCGCCACCAACGTCGGTTTGTTGGCTAATTTCAGCTTTTGTTCGTCCGTTACTTCGACTTTGACATCGGGAGTAACGCCCTTGTGGCTGATATCAGTACCGTTGGGAGTGTAGTAGTGTGCGATCGTCACTGCTAATCCCGAACCATCAGACAAAGAATGCACCGACTGTACTAAAGCTTTGCCAAAAGTTTGACCGCCCATCACGGTAGCGCGCTTGTTGTCCTTGAGAGCACCTGCCAAAATCTCGCTAGCACTGGCGGAGTTGTCGTCTACAAGCACCACCACAGGCTTGTCAGTAATCGCAGTGCGATTTGCCTTCATTTCCTGAGAATCTCCGGCGCGATCGACTGTACGGACGATCGCGCCTGTATCCATCCACATCCGAGCGATATCAATGCTCACCCGCAGCAACCCACCGGGATTACCGCGCAAATCCAACACAAAAGCATCAGCTTTCTGATCCGAGAGCTTTTTAATCGCCGCCTGCATTTGTTCGCCTGCGTGGGAACTAAACTCTTGTAAACGGATGTAACCGACTTTTTTACCGGCTTCATTCTTGAGGCTGTAGCGGACTGCTGCTACCTCAATTCTTGCCCTAGTCAGGGTGATGTCAAACTCGCTTTTGCCCTGACGAGCCAGCCGCAGGGTGACTTTCGTACCTTCAGCGCCCCGAATTATTTGAGCTGCATCGGCGACAGTCATGCCTTTGGTAGGTTTGCCATCAATTACCAAAATGCGATCGCCCGCTTGAATCCCAGCCTTGATGGCCGGGGAATTTTCCATCGGCTCAACAACTGTAATATCCTTAGTTTTCTCGTCCGCTTCGAGCCTCATTCCCACCCCTGTCAGTTCCCCAGAGGTTTGACTTGTCAGCGCTTCGTACTGCTTCGGGTCCATGAAGCGCGTGTACGGGTCTTGCAATTTCTCTAGGGCTTTACGGAGGGCGGTGTAGGCGGCTTCGCGAGAGGTATAATCTTTGCTCAGCAAGTCTTGGCGGGCGATTTGCCAGTCAGTCTTGTTAAAGCTGCCATCAACATACTCTCGGTTGACAATTTGCCAAGCTTCGTCTAAAACAACTTTGGGGCTATCTTGAAGCTCAGCCCGGACTGATTGACTCAGACCGGGCACAAGTAAAGAGATGGAAGCGGTTGTGGCGATCGCCCCACTGAACAGGGCTGCCTGTAACTTAGAAAAGCGTCTGCGGGCTACATTCATTGAATTTTGCTCAATTTTATTTTAGATTTTTGAGTGGAGATTTTTAGAGCATTAGAAAAACTAAAATCTCTACTTAAACTATGTTATGGAGGTTAGACCATCCTTTTTTATAGTTTAACGACCTTGATAGTCGATCGCCAACCAATCATTGCTTTATTTTAATTAAAATTAATTAAAACCCTAGATTTAATAGTACCGTGAAAACTAAAATCGAACAATTCTCGCAAAAGTGGTTGAGTTTGCTCGTCAGTGGAATTATTGCCACAGCAGCGTTAGCAGGGGTCGTTACCATACAGTCCAATCAGCAATTAGGCGGAATTAGTGCGATGGAAAATGAGGGGTCAAAGCCCGCACCTGCAATCTCTGCTGTCACTTTCAAACAATCCGAACAACAAGAACGGCTGCGACTAAAAATGCTCAAAGCTCTCCCTACTTTTGGGTTTGACAATTTAGTTGCAGATTGGACATTTCTCAAATTTTTGCAATATTTTGGCGACGACGAAGCGCGAGATGTCACTGGTTACAGTCTGAGTCCTGATTATTTTGACATCATCACGCAACGCGACCCCCGGCGAGTAGAAATTTATCCGTTTCTTTCCGTTGCTATTTCCTTTTACCAAGCAAAACCCGAAATTGCCGTGCAGTTAATGGAACGCGGTACTAGCGCCCTTTCGCCACAAATTGACCCGCAAGCGTGGATGGTGTGGCGAAATAAAGGCCTTGACGAATTGCTGCTGCTGGGTGACATTCCTGAGTCAATTCGATCGCACGAAATGGCTGCTGACTGGGTGGAAGGAAACCCGGAAGGGAAGCAATTCGCGCCGATTTTTCGCACTACTGCGGAGTTTTTGCGTCGTGATCCCGATAGCGTCCAGGTGCGGTTTATGGCTTGGAGCTCGGTTTATGCTCAAACCAAGGACAAATTTGTGCGGATGAGGGCGAAACAAGCTCTGGTAAAGTTGGGAGCTCAGGTGCGAAAGGATAAGGATGGAAAGGAGAGTTTTATTTTGCCCCGAAAGTAGTTGACTGTTGACGGTTGACGGTTGACTGTTGACTGTTGACTGTTGACTGTTGACTGTTGACTGTTGACTGTTGACGGTTAACTGTTAACTGTAATTCTTCAATCGAAAATCCAAAATCTAAAATCTAAAATCCTGTTGACTAAGTTCCCGCCACTCACCGGGTTTGAGGCTTTCGAGAGTCAAATGCCCGATCGCACTTCTAACCAGGCGCAACGTCGGAAACCCTACTTCTGCGGTCATTCTACGGACTTGGCGGTTGCGGCCTTCTGTCAGGGTCATTTCCAGCCATGCTGTCGGTATGTGTTTGCGAAATCGAATCGGCGGTTCGCGGGGCGGCAAAGTGGGTTCTGTTGATAATAATTGCACTTTTGCCGATCGAGTCCGATAATCTTGAATTGTGACACCAGTCTGCAAAGCTGCGATCGCACCTGCATCGGGAATCCCTTCCACTTGCACCCAATAAGTGCGAGGATGGGCAAATTTCGGGTCACTGAGTCGATGCTGCATTTGTCCATCATCCGTTAGCAGCAACAAACCTTCACTATCGCGATCGAGCCTACCCACCGCATAAACATCAGGAATCGGAATATAATCTTTCAGAGTTCTGCGTTTAACTTCCCCTGAGTTGTCAGTGAATTGAGTTAAAACATCATATGGTTTGTAAAAGAGAATGTAACGATAAGGCATGAGCAATTAACAATTTAAAATGTACGATTTGGTTTTAATATTAACTGAATAGGTGTCAACTGAGATTTTGGATCATTGTTGATTACCTATTTAGCAACAGGCAAGATGCCTGTTCCACAATACAATTAGCTATTTAGCAACAGGCAAGATGCCTGTTCCACAATACAATCTACTCTTTGTGGAATGGGCATCTTGCCCGTTCTATAATAAAATTCACTCTTTGTGGAATGGGCATCTTGCCCGTTCCAGAATACTATGAATAAACTTACACCTAACTTTACCATGCCCGAATCCACACACCGCATTTGCATCGTCTTAGGAACTCGCCCAGAAGCAATCAAACTAGCCCCAGTAATTCAACAGTTCAAAAATTCCCCATCCTTTGACACCCAAGTAATTTTAACAGGCCAGCACCGGGAAATGGTCGAGCAAGTCATGCGAATGTTTGACCTAACAGCCGATCGCGACTTAGCCATTATGCAGCACCAACAAACCTTGACAGACATTACTTGCCGGAGTTTACAAGGTTTAGAAGATTTGTTCAAAGAGTTACAGCCTAAAATAGTCTTAGTACAAGGTGACACAACCACAGCTTTTGCCGCTGCTTTGGCAGCATTTTACCAGAAAATACCCGTCGGTCACGTAGAAGCCGGATTGCGGACAGACGACGTGTTCAATCCTTACCCAGAAGAGGCTAACAGGCGGTTGATATCTCAGCTCACACGGCTGCATTTTGCCCCAACAGAGCTGGCTGCGGAGAATTTGGTGCGATCGGGCGTTTTGGGAGAAATTCACCGTACAGGCAACACAGTAATTGATGCTTTGCTTGCCGTAGCAAAAAGCAAACCAGAATGCAAAATTCCTAACTTAGATTGGAACAAATATCGCACAATCTTAGCAACAGTTCACCGCCGCGAAAATTGGGGAGAACCATTACAAGGAATTGCCCGCGCCTTTCTCCAAATTTTAGATAAATTTCCCGACACAGCCTTACTGTTGCCACTACACAGAAATCCCACTGTCCGAGAACCTTTGCAAGCTCTTTTGGGCGACCATCCGAGAGTGTTTTTAACTGAACCCTTGGATTACACAGAATTGGTAGGAGCGATTCAGAGATGTCATTTAATCCTCACAGATTCTGGCGGATTGCAAGAAGAAGCACCTAGTTTGGGTAAGCCAGTTTTAGTATTACGAGAAACCACTGAAAGACCAGAAGCAATTTCTGCTGGCACTGCTAAACTTGTCGGTACTGATTCTGAGATTATCGCGACAGCAGCAGCAGATTTGCTGAGCAATTCTGATGCTTACAATGCAATGGCAATGGCAATCAATCCCTTTGGAGACGGTTTGGCGGCATCGCGGATTTTGAAAATTGTTGAAGAGTATTTTAGAGTATTTTAGTTAAGCGTTAGAGGAGACGGCAGTGCCCATTGGTGTCAACTTAACGTCAAACCCAGTCAGAGACTACTGTTTGACTATTAAGCCTAGATCCCCCCTAACCCCCCTTAAGAAGGGGGGGACAAGAGTCTTCTCAAAGTCCCCCTTCTTAAGGGGGATTTAGGGGGATCTGGACTCAGGTAAAAACGAGATTTATCAAGGCTTTCAGGCTTAAGTTGACACCAATGGGCACTGCCGTGTCCTCCGTTGCTTGCGTCTCGCTCTTCGGTCAGTTAAATATTTTAAGGAGAAGGAACTTGTTGCTGAAAATTGCGACTACCTTTATAACCAGATAAAATCGCAAGTTTTGCCAAAGATTGCGTGCCCGTATAGTATTTCCCCCTAATTTCCCAACTTGGATAAGCTTTAATATTGGCGGCTTTGCACAAATCCGGCTGAGCATCTTTACCTCTGGGATCGCACTCAATATAAGTCACTGCGGTAAATGCTTGTTTGCCAAAAAGTTCTTGTTGCGTGTGACAGTGAGGACACCAATAAGCACCGTACATTTTAGCTTTAATTGTCTGCAAATGGGCGGCTAAAGCTATTTGATCTGGACCTGATTCGGTAGTGAGAGGGGGGCCTTCTTTTTCCATAACAGGTGAGGGGAAAGGCGCAGGCGAAGCAGAAGGGAGAGATGGGGGAGTTTGTGCTAAATTTTGAGTGGATTTGTTGCTGAAACTGAACTGTGCAATTCCTCTATCTGCTTTGGCGGTGACGAAAATCCCCAAAGTTAGAAAAATACCGATCGCACATAAGTTGATTTTGCTGAGTCTCATCTTGGATTTCATGTTTGATTTGCTAGGATTTTACCAGTTTGGGCGATCGTTTTTGCAACATCGCAATATTGACGGAATATCAAGTAGATGTTATTGTATCAATAAATAAGTGGTAGATAAAATGAGTATCACCCAAAACCCAGAAGCAGAGCTGATGGAAAAAATCCGTAGTTTACCGCCAGATAAAATCACGGTATTAGAAGATTTTATCGACTTTTTATTAACGCGAAGTGAAGCTCATCTTCTAGTTTATACTGCAACTAAACTCTCAGAAGCAGCTTTTGCTAAAATTTGGGATAACCCAGAGGATGCGGAGTATGACGAGTTATAATTTTGGTGATGTGGTTTTAGTTCCGTTTCCTTTTACCGATCAAACTACGAATAAAAAACGTCCAGCAGTTGTGATTAGTTCTGATGTTTATAATGCAGAATATCTGGATCGCATTCTGATGGGTATAACGAGTCAAGTTAGCAGTAGTCCGAAAGTCGGTGATATTATCATCACAGATTGGCGATCGGCTGGGCTTTTAAAAGCTTCTCTGATTAAACCAGTTATTACGACAATTGAGAAACAACTGATCCTCAAAAAATTGGGAAGGCTTCAAGATGTAGATATCAAGTCTCTGAAAGAGGGATTGATTGGAATTATAGGTAATAGTTGAGCGATCGCCCTTCTGAATCTGAGAGAGAAGTGTGATCGCTTACTTATGAACTGAGCGCTAATGGTTGTTTAGCTAATTGTTCGATCGCGATCGAGCGACAAACAGCTTCTATTTTGTTGTTTCCCCCAATCTCAAATAACAAATGCAGCCACTCATGGGAAGAAAGAGATAGATTTTCTAACCAAGGAGAGGGAGAAATTTGCCCCCAACCGACGATAGTGCCGAGGTTCGCAGGCTTTTGATTTAACTCATCAGGATTTGGGTTAAGTTGTACCTCAAGTCGAATGCAAGTTTTGAGGATAATGTTTAAAAATTGGTCTGTGGTAGCAACTTGAGAAGTAGAATTAGTTGGAGTTAGTTGCCAATAGTAGTTGAGATTGAGGACATAATCATAGGGAAATTGCCATCCCATAGACAGCACTTCTGATTCGGTAAAATCGTATTGTTGCCAAATTTCTTCAAAATTCATAGTTTGACGAATAAAGGGTATTAAGGGAGCAAAATAAAGTGGGTATCTGCACGACTTCCTGGTTTTCCTGATGCGTTTAGGGGTTGTTCTGCGGGTGCGCCTCCTCCTGGGCCATTGTAAACACGAGCATAGGATGAACCAGTAGGTTGAGTCATAATTCTGACACTGTATTGAGTGTCTGGACTTGTCCAAATTGTACCAGCACCGCTTTTTGAGCCTCCTCTAGCTGGAGTGGATATCCAACCGGAAGTAGTGAGTTCTGTTTCGAGGGTAGTTTTATCGATTCCACTGACAAGGAAATTGAGAACATCTGTGACTGTTAGGATGTTACCTGATGACATAGTTCAGGGAAGTTGGATTTTGGGTGGGGGTAAATGAGCACTGGTAGGGGCGATCGCCATGATTGATGAATTCTGGGCGATCGGCTTTTTGAATCTGGGAGAGAAAGGGCGATCGATCTTTATTTCTTGAAAGTTCATAGTTTCTCAAAGCAACCGAGTTTCTAACCTACTCAATACTTTGAATTAATTTAATGTTATTCCTCAGCCATTCATTGACTAAAACTTGAACGTCAATATTTTTATGTTCAGCAATTTTAGTCACAAACTGTTCGACATCAGCTTCGAGATAAATCGGATAATGAAACGTAGCATCAGGATGGTAAAACTTGCCTTGTTCTGACGCAGAAAAATCATACTCTGATTTCATAATTTTCTCTCTTGATAATATTGTGTTTCAGTGAAAGTAGCTTTCCGAGCGGAAATAATCCGAATGATGCAGGAGGAGCTATCAGTTTGTTCAAAAGTATGAACAACAAGCCTGAAAATGCCTGTTTCATCTAAACCTATGGTAATCCATCTATCTTCATCTTGACTGTGTTCTTCATCATAGATTGTTAATTGATAAGGATCGCGGAAAATAGTTGAAGCCAAACGAAAGTTTAATTGATGCTTGCGAATATTTTGCTTTTCTTTGGCTATATTCCAATCAAAGTTATAATCCAAGGGTATCGAGCGTGAAATTAATGTATAACGAAATTATAGCATGACTTCTGAGTTGATGCAATTCGGATAGTTGAAAAAGGGCGATCGCTCTTCAAAAAGGAAGGGCGATCGCTATGATTGATTATCAAACGGGCGATCGCCCTTCTGGATTATTAGAAAGGGCGATCGATCTTTTTTGACCGCAGATGGACGCAGATTAACGCAGATGCAGGAAGGGCGATCGCTATGATTGATTATAAAACGGGCGATCGCCTTTCTGAATTATCCTGATAAAGGGCGATCGCTATAATTCCAGATAGCGCTGTAAAATCTCTTGAGCTTGGGAAAATAGTTCCGATTCCAATTGACCGAGTTGTTGTACTAATCTCGTTTTGTCGAAAGTCATCGGATCGACACAGACTAGCAAACTGTCTGCGTTTAAACCATTTTGTGGGGATGCGGGTACAAGTATCACAGCAGCAGAAATCCGAGTATCGTGAGGACGAGCTGAGGTAAACGGTAAAACTGTTATTTTGCTGCGCCGCTCGTTAAAAAGCGTACCAGAAATCACTAATGCCGGTCGCGTTTTCCGTATTTCTGTTCCTACCGACGGATCGAATCTAGCTATCCAGATACTTCCCAGTCGGTAATCGCTTGAGCTTGCCATTCCTCATCCCATCCTAAATCTAGTTCATCAATTAGCTTGCAAGCTTCTGCTAAAGCTTGGTTTTCTTGCTGTTTTCGCCATTGTTTTAAGAGAGATTCTATCAAAGCACTGGGGTTTCGCGCTTTTTGATTGACGTATGTGAGTAAGTCATCTGGCAAGCTGATAGAGATGTTGCTCATTGGCTAATCAGAATAGTATTTTGGGATAATTTTAGCAATAATTGGCTGAAATGACAATTTTTTGTGAGTTGAATGCAAAATAAGGGCGATCGCCCTTCTGAATTATTAGAAAGGGCGATCGCTCTTTTTTGACCGCAGATGGACGCAGATTAACGCGGATGCAATAACCCAGATTCTGCACCCTCAACAGTCACAATGGCTATACAAACAAAGTCCGACAGGGAATTAATTCCCTGTCGGACTTTCTCAAAACCTGGTTTCTTCGCTACTTTTTCCAATTTGGATTGACCGATCATCCTTATATAATGCAGCGCCAATCCTTGAGGTTATTGTTAGATAAAGAAATTGGTAACGGGAATAGTGCCCAAAGCGGGTAACGTCCCGGTAGATCCGGTTAAGTTGATAACTAAATCGTTACTCGCCTGAAAACCAGCAGTACCATCATTAATCACAAGGTAAGTACCTGCGATCGAGGCCGTTGTAACCACAACTAAAGCAGCGCTATTAATTCCTAGAGCTTGGTTTCCGGCTAATGATCCATTAGCATCGGTAAACACTTGAGTTATGACATTTTGTAAGGTAGTAGCAGCGCTATCAGCAGCACGGCTAAAGCTACTGGGCGCACCCATAGCTGCTCCACCTTGGGTCAACAAGTCGATTTTATCACTGCCGACTCGCTAAACTTCCGTCGCTACTTATTTATCTGGAGTGCGCCGGAGTTTTTATCCAGACATGACATCAGAGTTTTTTTGAGCAATTTGTCGGGCGATGGCTTGCACTTTTGACAATCCTTTCCGTTTCCAAAAAGAACGAATAGTCTGCGTATTGATATTCAACTGTCTGGCGATGGTCGCCATTTTTTCTGGCGACGGCTGGAAAAACAATCTTTGAACAATAAATTGACAGTTGCAGTCGGGACGGTTTTGAGGATGGCAGCGCCGCAGTTTTTGTTCTGGATCGCGATCGAAGTATTTGGCGATTTCCCGTGCTAAAGCTTGTTTTTCTTGTCTTTCAATCTGTTCAATTTGAGCATCCAAACAGTCGTTGTAGAATCCGCTGCGTTCTAAAAATTCTAAATCTAAGGGAAAAATATTTTGATTCTTTTTAGCATATAAATCGTAAATTCGATATTTGAGATGACAGTTAATCCAAATCAGGAGACTGTCTTGAATCGGAGAAAGTCGCGGGTCGAAATTGTGAAGATTATTGTCTAACCATTCCCAAGTTTTATTAACGGCTTCATAATAAAATAAATGAGAACTTTTTAACAATTTTGGTAAGCGTTGCAGTTGCTGCAATAACCGATTCATCAATCTTCGACGCTGGGGACTATCCCGTGATAGCGAGCAGATATTTAAAATTAGCTGACATAACAGCTCGTCTTTGGGAGTGCGATCGGAATATTTTTCCAGTTTTAACCTCAATTCATCTATGCGCTCCATAATCACCCTTTTAGTAAATGTACCCTATGTAAAACTGTGAAAACTTTGGGCTAAGTTAGTAGAGATGAAAAACGATTTAACTAACTCGAAGGCTTTAGGTAAAATAAGGACAGTTAACCTACACCTAGTTTTGTACAGCTCGTTACTTCTACACATTTTCTAGTAGTTCTTTAATCAAAACAATGCTAAAATTCACATACAAAGTTCACAACTTTTATGAAAAACTCACAAAAATCACAAAAAATATTTTATAATTACCCAAAAAATAGAGTAATTGGGGAAAGCAATGGAAGTTGAAAAAATGTTAAGCCTGTTGGATGAGTGGGTTTTGGAAAAGAAAGGCAAGTCGCTGGATTTTGCACAGAAAGAGATTATTCGTCTAAGCTGGCTGGATGTGGATTATGCGGATATGAACATTTCTGGCTATAGCCCTAATTATGTCGAGAGAAGGCTGGCTCAGGGTTTATGGGCTTTAGTATCAGAGGTGATTGGAGAAGGGAAAAAAGTTACTAAAAAAACATCCAAGCTGGCGATGGAAGAAGCAATCAAGAAGCGATCGCGCCCGGAAGCACCAGCAAGAGAAATGAGTTTTTTTGATGCGGCGAGGGATGCTAACAATCGAGGGTTGAAATTAAAACAAGCTGGCGAATTCGTCGCAGCTAGAAAGGAGTTCGAGCTTGCTCTTAAAATTAACCCAGATAATGCAGCAACTTACTACAATCAGGCATTGATGTATGAAGAAGCGGGCATAGTCGATCGGGCGATGGCACTGTATCAGGATGCAGCATTCCGTGGCTTTGCTGCTGCTTACTGCAAGTTGGGCCGTTTGTATATCATTGAATATAAAGATTTGCGGAAATCCGTTGAAAAAATTGGGCTAGGTTTAAAACTGGTGGAAACGGAGAAAGTTAAGCATGACAAAATAGTCAAAGCAGGGTTGTTAACTTATCTTGCTTGGGCTTGGAAGGAACAAGGACGCTATGAAGAAGCTTTGGTTAAGTTGCAAGATGCTGTTAAACTAGACAGTATTCGGGGTTTAACTTATGGTATCATGGCCCAAGTGCAAGAAAATCTGGGCAATCATGCAGAAGTTGTGAAAGCTTGGAAAAACTGTCTGGAATATGGTAAGTGCGATCGACCAGATGAAGATTTTTACATGGGTAAGGCTCGTCAGCGTCTGAAGCAAATAGCTGGTTCTAATTAAAGGTAAAGTACGCGCGTGCGTAGCTATCCCGTAGGGAATCGCGCGGTGAGATACCCGAATTCTTACAGAAGTCGGGTATCGGGGAATTTTGTTTTTTAGGTGGATTTACTTAAGTGCGATCGCACTCTGACTAAAGAAACCGGGTTTTTGACTAAATTTGCGGGCTGCAAACTGTGTATTTTCTTAGAAAAACCCGGTTTCTGATCCCCCATGAGTCCATGACTAATTAATCAAGGACATGGGTATTCATTGCCATCTTGATCGATACAAATTCGGGGTATGATTTGATTGGTGGTTGACCCAAAGGCGATGCGAGCGATGGAAGCACCTGAAACTGCGGCTAGTACCAAAGTTACATTCCCGATCGCGATCGAGCAGATGAGGAGGGGTGAAATCAATACTTTGCAATTCATACTCTTGTCTCCAACTCCACTAGATTTATGATCGCTAGATTAGGGAGGCATGAATATTACTTGCGATATGACGGGATATGACAGGTGTCATACTTTTTGGAAAATTCAACTTATTTTTTTACAGAGCCGCTGACATGAACAGAAAAGAATTGGAAGAATTAGCAGAAAAAAACTGGCATCTAGAAGACCTATACAAAGCTTTGGGTCAAGCAAAACAAAATTACAAGCAAATAGAAAAAGCCCAAAGCATTACTCCCAACGATAAAGACAATCTACACGGCATACTTGCTCGCAAAAAATCCTCAGAAATTGCAATTATTTATAATAAAAGTTACGGTCAAACCAAAAATGAGTTATCCGATCGTCTTTATAAATATCTGAGAAATCTTCTCAAATACGAGCAGTCTGTGGATATTGAATTAATCGATATTCCTAATCAATTAGCAGAACGAGGATTCAAAAGGGACTCTTCTCAAGGGCGTAGAGAAACCGAAAAGGTTTGGTGGCGGATTACGATCGAACTTGACAATCCAGACAATTTCCAATTACAAGCAATTGTAAACCGCCTCGGATCAGTTATCGAAAAACCTTTGATAGTACAGAAAATAGAATCAGGCAGTACATTGCTGGCTTTTGAAAGCGATCGCTCGGAATACGATCGCATAGAAGAACTGTACAGATCGGGTCGCCTAGACGAATTATTAAAAGTGAGCGTTAGCGATTTAAGGCAAATTACCCAGGATTCGGTGCTAATTTATGTGAGACAAATGTATGAAAATCTCTTTGGTGAAGGCTATCAGCCAGTAGCGTTGATATTGACTCGCAGTCAACGAAACCGATCGCGATCGCCCAACCCAGAAAAATTAGAATCTGTAGAAAGAGCAAAACGGATTAATTTGGGTGCAAATCAATCCGTTAATTTGACGGTTGAACTGACACCACAAGACGAAGAAATTGACACTAAAATATGGATCGAGCCATCAGGCGATGCAGTTTACCTGCCAGTTGGTTTACAAATAACCGTGTTAGATGAATTGGGCAATCCGATTCCTCAATTGCACAAACAAACTGGCAGTACAGATAACGCTGTTTTAGTCACCTTTAGCCTGGAGCCTGGAGAAGGATTTAGTCTTAAACTCCTTCTGGGAGATGCCAGCGTCACAGAAACATTTTAATATAGGACTTACTCAAAAAAACCCGGTTTCTCTGAAAAATCGTGGATATAGCAATCCTAAATGATTCAGATAAATTTGTAGGGGTAGTGCCCCCGTGCCCATTGGTGTCAACTTAATGTCAAACCCAGTCAGAGACTGCTGTTTGACTATTAAGCCTAGATCCCCCCTAGCCCCCCTTAAGAAGGGGGGGACAAGAGTCCGATCAAAGTCCCCCTTCTTAAGGGGGATTTATGGGGATCTGGACTAGGATATAAACTAGAGATACCAAGGCTTTCAGGCTTAAGTTGACACCTATGCCCCGTGCCTACCCCATATCTATCGGGCAACCACGGGGCCAAGAGCCCCTACAATAATTACGCAAATGATTTAGGATTGCTATATATCCGAGAGATATTGAGACAGAAACCCGGTTTCTGGGGCCCCATTCGCGGTTTCCAACCCCAAGTCAGCTAAAAAATCTCCCCAACAATCATCCCCGCCAATATGACAAAACCAACCCAAACATTTTGGCGAAAAATTTGACCATAAACAGGCCTATGAATATCCGCATTTCGCAGTTGACTGTACTGCAAGAACCACAGAATCGCCGCCCCCAAAATTGCAATCCAAAACCCAATATGCAAGTGCAAATTAATCCCTATTGCCGCCAACAAACCGACTGTAGCTACAAAGAAAAAACCTACAGCATTAGCCGCATTATCCCCGAAAAAAATAGCGCTGGAATTCACGCCCAAACGCAAGTCATCTTCCCTGTCGCTCATCGCATAAACTGTATCAAATCCCAGAGTCCATAGCACCACAGCACCCCACAGCAACCAAGTGGCTAATTCTAGCTTCCCAACCGTCGCACTCCAACCAATTAAAACGGCAAATCCCCAGGCGATTGATAATACTAATTGTGGCACTGGAAAAAATCTTTTTGCTAGGGGATAGCAGATAATTACTGGTACGGCGGCGACGCACAGCCAAAAACTTAATGGATTGAGATAAAATGCGAGAATGGCGGCGCAAGCAAAGGAAATTAAAGCAACTCCGATCGCAGTTTGCACTTTCAGGGCGCGGGATGCTAGGGGGCGCGATCGCGTTCTTTCTACTTCCGGGTCAATATCGCGATCCCACAAGTCGTTGATCACGCATCCAGCCGCACTGGTGGCTAAGGTGCCCAACACAATCACGCCCACCAAGACTGCGCTTGGCCTCCCGTGAGCGGCTAAAAAAACGGCCCACAGGGCTGGAATCATTAAAATTAGCCGTCCTGCTGGCTTGTCCCATCTCAAAAGCCTGACGATGGCTAGCAGTGTGGATTCGGTTGGGCGATCGAACTCGGTAAGCATTTGGATTTGAGATTTGAGATTTTTAATATTTTAAGCCGATCGCTCAGTAAATTCATGGAATAATTAAAAAAATCTGTCAACTCTGATACACTCCTATGGTTAATTCACTTGCTTCTGCGGAGTCAAATCGCATTATTGCTGCCATTGATATGGGTACTAACTCGTTTCATATGGTGGTGGCGCGAATCGATCCGAAATTGCCCGCGTTTACGATTATTGCTAGAGAAAAAGATACGGTTCGATTAGGTGATTGTGACACAAAAACAGGGTGTTTGAAGTCAGAAGTGATGGAAAGGGCGATCGCCACTTTGCGCCGTTTTCAAGATATTGCGAAAACTTTCAATGCTGAACAAGTGATCGCTGTGGCTACCAGCGCTGTTCGAGAAGCCCCTAATGGCCGGGATTTTCTCAAACAAGTTGCTGATGAATTAGACCTGAATGTTAGCTTAATTTCCGGTCAGGAAGAAGCGCGGAGAATTTATCTTGGCGTACTTTCGGGAATGGAATTCAACAATCAATCCCAGGTGATTATTGATATTGGGGGCGGTTCTACTGAGTTGATTTTAGGAGATAGTACAGAACCTCGGTGTCTTACGAGTACCAAAATTGGTGCGGTTCGCCTCACCGGAGAATTTGTCAAAACTGACCCGATTAGCAGGGAGGAGTTTGCCTATTTGCAAGCTTATATTCGGATTGCGCTGGAAAGACCGATCGACGAATTGCGAGTTCATTTCAAAGCTGGTGAAACTCTCCGTTTAATTGGTACTGCTGGAACTATCGAAACTTTAGCTGCAATTAATGCTCGCGAAAAGTTTGGAACCGTACCAAGTCCACTGACAGGCTATCAATTAAGTTTAACTGATTTGCGCGATTTAGTCAATCATTTTCGCAAACTTTCCTATGCCGAAAGGTTGGCAATTCCGGGAATGTCGGACAAGCGGGCAGAAATTATTCTGGCTGGCGCTTTGATTTTGCAGGAAGCGATGACGTTATTGGGGATGGAATTTCTCACGGTTTGCGATCGATCTTTGAGAGAAGGCGTCATTGTTGACTGGATGCTATCTCGTGGTTTGATTGAAAACCGTTTGCGCTATCAAGGTTCAATCCGCCAGCGTAGTATTTTGCACATGGTCCAAAAATATCAAGTTAATTTAGAACATAGCCAAAAAATTGCAGATTTTGCTCTGGATTTGTTTGACCAAACTCAAGGAATTTTGCATTATTGGGGAACGGAAGAACGGGAATTATTGTGGGCGGCGGCAATTTTACACAACTCCGGTTTGTATGTCAGTCATTCGGCGCACCACAAGCATTCTTACTATTTGATTCGGAATGGTGAGTTATTGGGATATACTGAAACTGAGATTGAAGTAATTGCTAATTTATCTCGCTATCACCGAAAAAGTCCTCCCAAGAAAAAGCACGAGAATTTTGTAATTCTCCCGAAGAAATACCGGGAAGTGGTTAGCAAATTACATCCGTTGCTCAGGCTGGCTGTGGCTTTGGATAGGCGGCAAATTGGTGCGATCGCCCATTTCAAATGTGAGTTAAGACCGGAAGTTCGGGAGTTTCATTTACATTTAAAACCAGTGAATCCTGGTGATGATTGCGCTCTCGAACTTTGGAGTTTGGATTATAAAAAGCCTGCTTTTGAATATGAGTATAATCTCAAATTAGTCGCAACTTTAGAGCCTAATCTCGTGACAGTTTAATTTATTGGGGCATTAAATTTGTAGGGGCGGGTTTTACAAAAAATAATTTACTAAAACCCATAATCTCGTAAACCCGCCCTCACCCAGCCTGGGAACAACAGAACGAGATAAATTGCTGAAACCATTGCGCGAAATTCGTTCTTCCTTGCGCTATAATTGACCGATAGGCAATTTCAGCATAAAATACAACAATGTCAAATCCCTTACTTTCCCTCAACTACGAACCCGCCATCGAATCCCTCGGTGGCGACTACTTTGATGAAGTCCCGGCGGCTGATTTTCCGCAGCACATTCTCCGCTTCCGCAACGACCAATTATTGCCAAAATTGGGTTTAGATCCCTCCCAAGTAACCGACGAACATTTCACCCAAGCATTCGGTGAATTTCACTGTGTTCGTCCCTTCCTCGCACTCCGCTACCACGGCTATCAATTCAATGAATATAATCCCAATTTAGGGGACGGTAGAGGCTTTTTGTACGGTCAAGTTCGCGGCACTGATGGCAGACTTTATGACTTTGGCACAAAAGGTTCTGGTCGCACTCCCTATTCGCGGTCTGCTGATGGTAGACTCACTCTCAAAGGTGGAGTTAGGGAAGTTTTGGCGGCTGAAGCTTTGCACCGATTGGGTGTTCGCACATCTCGCTGTTTTAGCTTAGTTGAAACCGGGGAATCTTTGTGGCGGGGTGACGAACCTTCTCCAACGCGATCGTCTGTAATGGTGCGTTTTAGCCATTCTCACATCCGGTTCGGTACTTTTGAAAGATTACATTACTTACGTCGCCCGGATTTGATTACAAAACTTTTGGATTTTGTGATTGAATATTACTATCCTGAATTGCATTTAAAAGCAAGCAATACTGATATTTATCAAGCTGAAAAGTATGTGCTATTTTATGCTGAATTAGTCAAGAAAGTGGCGGAATTAGTGGCTCAGTGGATGGCGGCGGGATTTTGTCACGCTGTGCTGAATACTGATAATATGTCGATTACTGGAGAGAGTTTTGATTACGGGCCTTTTGCTTTTATCCCAACTTATGATCCTAAGTTCATAGCAGCTTATTTTGACTATTATGGTCTTTATTGTTATGGAAATCAACCGTTTATTTGCAAGGGGAATTTAGAGAAGCTTCAGCAACCGTTAGCAATGGCTATCCCTCAAGCTGATCTGGATGCTGCTTTGACCAAGTTTGGCGAATATTATAATACAGCTTATCGGCAGTTAATGCTGAATAGGTTGGGATTTGATGATTTGCCAGAGGCTGATGCTGATGAGTTGTTGAAGTTGACAATTAAATTGCTGGCGGAGTCTCAAGTCGATTATCAAGGTTTCTTTTTTGAGCTGCGAAAACAGTTCGATCGCACTTGGCGAGATGATGCGAGTAAAATTTTTAGTGAGGCGGAACCGACAGATTCGATGGCACATTGGCGGGAGTTTTATTGTCACGTTTTGCAAACTTTGTCGGCGGATGATCTGGATAAAATGGCGGACAGGCTGCGTCAACACAATCCCGGACAATCGCTTTTGAGACCGACGATTGAAGCTGTTTGGGAGCAGATTGCTGTTGAGGATAATTGGGAACCGTTTTATGCGTTGGTGAAGCAACTTCAAATCTCGTAAAAAGTTGAACTATCTGGAGACGGTAGTGCGTTTGGATACAATTAATCGGGATAAGAAAACGGCATGGCTGTGTCCTCTTGGGCCTTCAGTCTGCTAAGCTGTTGTGCATTTAAATTTTATATTTAGATCGAGGATCAAAAATCGTCAAATCCTCTCCCCTTATCCCCTTCTCCCCCTCTCCCCTCTAATACCATAAGCAATCTAGATGCAGCACAGCTTAGTCCTGCGGATTTTTAGCATCGATCGTGGTAATATCTTTTGGCTTGTAGACATACTTCAAACTCCCAAATACTTTTATGAAAATGCTGGATTCACAAGGTCGCCTGTTTGGTAAACTTAGTATCTTAGACCTGGGTGCTGCTCTGATCATTCTGCTAGTTGCAGTCGGAATCTTCTTTTTTCCCGGCGCTTCTGGCGGTTCCGTAGCCCAAGTTGGTGGCGCAAGTGTCAAAGCGGTAGAAATCGATGCTATTGCGATCGGTCTCAAAGGGACGAACTTTCAAGAGTTATTCAAAGCAGGTGATAAAATCAATGTGATTATTCGGAATCAACCCTCCGGTCAGATTACGCTCAAATCTGTCAAAACTCTGACTAGAACCTTAGCCGTTACTCAGCCCAATGGTATGTTAAAAGCTTTACCAGACCCCAGAGAAGAAGAATCCTTCAGTAGAAATATGATGTTTACCTTGGAAGGTAAAGGTCAAGTTACTGAAAATGGCCCGGTTTTGGGCAATACGAAAGTTAAAATTGGTACTACGCTAGAACTTGAAGGCAAGAAGTACATTTTCAATGCCAGTGTCATTGATGTGCGTGTCAAAGAGTAATAGGGCATTGGGAATTGGGCATTGGGCATTGGGGAATTGGGCATTGGGCATTGGGCATTGGGCATTGGGCATTGTTAACCAATAACCAATAACCAATAGCCAATAACTAATAACCAATAACTAACAACTGACAACTAGCAACTGCCATCCGATAGCAAGTTTAAATATTGCCGAATTAAGCCAATGGTGACAGCGGGCATTTCTAGATGTGGTGTTAAACCCACATTTTCCAAGGGTTGAAAGACTTTGATTGCTTCGGAGTTGAGGTTTGCCAATCGCTTGCCGATATCAGGATTGGTAAACTGTGACTTTTCTCCCCAAATAATTGCCGTAGGCGTTGTTAGCTGAGTGATGTATAGGGACAAATCGAAGGATAAATCTCCTCTCACAAAAGAAAGAGCGGCATATTCTGCATTTGGTTCTAAGGCGGATTCGAGGTAGGCGTCCACGATTTCTTGGTACACTCGGCGTGCATCGGCAAATTGTCGCTGTTCTAGGAAGTTGCGGATGCCTCCATCGGTCGCAATTCCGGTGCTGTAAAGCAAGCGGTCTAAAATGGGTGTGCTGACTATTTGAGCGAATAAACTTTTGCTGTAATCTGTTCCGAAGTCTGATAAACCGCTGGGTGTGGTCAAAATTAGGGACTTGAAAAGGTCGGGTCTGACGATCGCGGCTCGAATCGCGATCGCCCCAGTCAGCGAAGAAGCAATCACATCTGTGGCACTCCCACAAGTTTTTTCGATAAATTCAATCACAGTTGTGATATAATCATCGACCTGATAATTTCTAGGCGGATGTTCCGATCGCCCCCAGCCGACTAAATCCGGTGCTAAAACTCGATAGTCGGCGGCAAAAGCCGGATAAACTTTCGACCATTCGTAGGCACTTGACCCGCCTCCAAAACCGTGAAGAAATAGCAAATTCGGCAAATTGTCCGAACTGGAAGTGGGTAAATTCATCCAAGGCATTTTTTCAGCGGTATAGTACACCATTCTGCCAAGGGAAGTAACTGTCGATCGTTGACCGAAGCCCAGGGGTAAAAGCATAAATAAACCTGTGAGATTTTAGATTTTGGTCTCAATCTCAAAAAAAAATTGTCCCGTCGGGGGGATTTTTGTAAAGTTTGAGTATTGATTTAATTCTATTTTAGTACGGCTGAAGGGTGAAACTACAGACAGGAAGCAAGTTTTGAGATTTTTGCAGTTAGAGCTGTGCCGTTATCCTCACCCTTGCAAACTACTCTGGATGGGTTCTATAGCAGTCGCCAAGGTGGTTAGGACGCTTCCGGTAACAGAGCGTAGTCGAAGTGGACATTTCGACTACGCTCAATGACCACAGCGCCTTGGCGGTTGCTATAATGGCAAGATGATGGGTGAGACCCCTCGCACTCAACTAATCACGATACTTTGCGGAGCGGCGACTTTTGCGGTCGAAGTTCTTTGTTAGAAGCGTGAGGATCGGTTTTTTATTCTGAATTAGGGGCTGGGGCATGATTAGTCGCGCCATTTTAAGTTCCACAATACAAAAAACAACTAATCTCAGGGAGATCTACTAACAATGCAACTGCTCAGGAAAAGGTATCGCGAGGGTTTTATGATTGACACAAAAAGTCTTCAATTTGGGACTATAGCAGAATTTGAGACTCCCTGTAGAAGCATGGATTTAAAGGGCAAAGATATTGTTGTTGCTACTCCAGACCGCTCTGCGGGGGGGGCAGAGTCTCGGATGACTGGTGTGGCACCTCATTGTGTCCGCCTAGCTTTACAAGAGTTGAAATGCTTTGAAGTAGTAGAACACCAGTTTCGATATTGGGGGCTAACTTTTACCAATGTGGTGGCGATCCAACCTTCAAACCCAGCATTTTTGACTGCTTCTGGGACGACAATTTTAATGGGAGCCCCCAAAAGTGGACAGATAGAGGTTTCTTTTAAGTATCCAGTGCGCTTTGTGTCAGGACTTGTCACCAGTTCGCGGCGAACTGTTTTGTCTGCTTGCGACGCTGATGGTATCCAAATTGCTCAGGATGAAATGCCTGGGCCTAATCTGGTGGGGTCTAGTTCTCCGATCGACCCTAGCACTGAACTGTGTGTCAAAGCACCGAATATTTCTAAAGTCACTTTTTACGCTTTTGATGGTCAGCTAGTAGTCCATGATTTGATTTTTGGGTTTTAATTTAGCTTTGGAAAAGTGTCTAAAGTCTGCAAACCTTCGAGAAGGGCATTGCGGACTAAAGCTTCTGGTTCCTGAGTCAGCATCAAACGAAAGCACTCAGTTGTGTGGGACAGGGCGATCGAACTTTTGAGAGAACCCTGTTTCCCAAACCCAGGACTTTTGACCAAATCGGTCATTTGTCGTACCGCAATCAAACGCTTTACAGGGTCTGCATCGGTTAAATCTGCTAGGATGCGATCGACTACGGCTTCATCTTTTGAAGCGCTGTGGCTCAAAATTTGCCGTACCAATAATGCGACAAGGGCGATCGTCCCAAAGTTTTGTAAAATTGCGCTCAAAGCGATCCAGTGGCTGCTTGAGTCAGCCCAAATCGCCCAACTCATGTAAGTTCCTACAGTCGCCATGCCGCCACTACCCACTGCTAACACTAACCGTCGGCTGGGGCTGTGCCAAAATTGATTGAAGTTCGATCGCAACTGTTGCCAATCCCAGGACTCTGCGTGGTAAACCATCATCATCGCTCCTATCCCCAGCCCTGTAGCAGCCAGCAATTGACTGTTCCACCAGCCCCAAACTACTAAGAGTGTTAGAATACTCAGCCAGCCTGACGATCGCGTCAAACGCTCTAGCAGCCACTTCAGCAAGGTACTAGAAATTTGAGGCGATCGGGAAGAGGATCTCCGAGGGTCAACCCTGTAGCGTCTGCGTGGCTCACCGAGGGCTGCCGCTGTAGTTCGAGAAAATGAACTATTTTCCGGTGGATATTGCCTGAAAGCCTTGATATCTGGCATTTCTGAGGACTCTTTCAAGTCGCCCGATCGCAGTTGCGGAGTGCGTTCTGACATATCCACTTCTCTGGGAGTCAGCTTGGCTGTAATTCTTTTGACTCTTTCCATACTGAGTTTTTGGTTAAAAAAGTTAAAGCTATCGAGCTGTTTTTAGCATCGACCAGGACAGTGGATAAATACTAACCTTAAATTCTATTGTACATGAAATTGAGGCTAGCGGGCTGCACGACAACAGCACAAAATTGAGGATAACCGATACCAAAAATAGAGCTATTGAGAAAATCGCCAATTGCCAAATCAAATGGGGATCAAATATGTAATAGTTGATCAAAAAAATATTTATAATAGTAATTGCGATCGAGCTTTCTTGTCGTCG
The DNA here is from genome assembly GCF_002412335.2 of Tychonema bourrellyi FEM_GT703. Lineage (GTDB taxonomy): Bacteria > Cyanobacteriota > Cyanobacteriia > Cyanobacteriales > Microcoleaceae > Microcoleus > Microcoleus bourrellyi. Next base: position 9,053 of record NZ_NXIB02000021.1, on the reverse strand, counting down.
GCAGTGCCCTGGAAAATTTGCACCGGGCATCTAGATTACTTGTTTACCCTAAACTGGTAATATTTTTAGATAAATGAGAATTCAGTTATGATTAAACAAAGTTATTGTTGACAGCACTCCCTCATGCTTTGGGGCATCAGTCAAGGATAGGGTACGGTATGCCCTACCGGAACGCAATGCCTCGCTGATTGGAAGCAACGCTTTAGGAGATAAAACCTCTACTTTTGCGCTTTGCAATCGGGCCACTGGCAAGTCATGTATTAAATTAAAGAATCCCCGTCCATTCACGCCGGGGAATGTCAACAACAGTTCGCCGGAGCAACCTTGCAGGAAAACCCATGTCTAGTACGCAAAGCCAATTCACAGTTCATTTCTGGGGCGTTAGAGGTAGCATAGCGTCTCCGGGAGCAGAAACAGTACGTTATGGGGGCAACACGCCCTGTATTGAAATGCGAGTGGGTGACAGCCGCCTGATTTTCGATGGCGGTACTGGGTTACGGGTTTTGGGACAAACTCTCCTGTCGCAAATGCCTGTAGAAGCTCATATGTTTTTTACCCACTCTCACTGGGATCACATTCAAGGATTTCCGTTTTTTACGCCAGCTTTCGTCAAGGGCAATTGTTTTAACATCTATGGGGCGGTTGCTCCTCCTCCCAACAAGGCTACTATCCAACAGCGCCTAAACGACCAGATGCTTCATCCCAATTTTCCTGTGCCCCTACAAATCATGGGTGCAGACCTCAAGTTCAACGATATTAAAGTGGGCGACACGGTGGAAATTGGGGATATCAAGGTGGAAACTGCTTTGTTGAACCATCCGGGAGAAGCTCTGGGCTACCGGGTTAACTGGAATGGGTATGCTGCTGCTTACGTGACTGATACTGAACATTTTCCCGACCGTTTGGACGAAAATGTCGTGAAGTTGGCGACTGATGCTGAGGTGCTGATCTACGATGCTACTTATACGGATGAGGAGTATTATTCGGAAAAGTCGCCGAGGGTTGGCTGGGGACATTCGACTTGGCAGGAGGCGGTGAAGGTGGCCCAGGCTGCTAATGTCAAAAAGTTGGTGATTTTTCACCATGATCCTTTGCACAATGATGAGTTCTTGGACAGGGTGGGAGAGCAAGTTGCTCAAAGGTTCCCGAACAGTTTGATGGCGCGGGAAGGTTTGTCGCTACAGTTGCTTCCTCCTCAAAGCGGTGTCCCTGAAACATCGGTGTCATAGGCATCTCCCAAAAAGCTTGTCAATAACAGGCAGGATGCCTGTTCCACAGTAAATAACAGGCAGGATGCCTGTTCCACAGTAAATTATTGGAGATGTCTAATAGTTCTCTGTGACGTTATGAGACATTTGAGGTGGTCAAATTTTTCGGGAATCAAGAGGCCTAAAATCTCAAATTCAATTAGGGCTGGCGATCGCAATCAGGCTAACTATGTCAAAATTTAAAGCGTGTGGATAACTTCTTCTTTTACGGCTGCTCTGACTCCAACTGCCGTTGCCTTGGGAAACTTTGATGGTTTGCACCTTGGGCATCGACAAGTCGTGGAGCCAATTTTAAATCGATCGATTCTGGAAAATTCTGGGGCAATTTCGTCCAGTATTTCTGTATTGCAGTCGGAATTGCAGACTGTGACTGCTAAAGATGTGGGTTGGTCTGTAACTCAGACCTCTGACAAAGAACTAAAAAGCTGGGACTCTAATGGGGCTGTGAAGCTTTACGGAACGGTGGTGACATTCAACCCGCACCCGCAAGAGTTCTTTAGCGGTCAATCCAAAAAACTACTGACTCCTCTGGCAGAAAAGGTAGAATTGCTCGAAGCAATGGGCGTAGAGCAACTTATATTACTGCCGTTCGATCGCGAATTGGCGGCTTTGACTGCGCCTCAGTTTGTCGAGGAAATTCTAGTGCGACAACTCCAAGCGAGTCGAATTAGTGTGGGGATGGATTTTCGTTTTGGACAGGGACGGGCGGGGACGGCTGTGGATTTACAGGCGATCGCCTCCAACTACGGCATAGATGTTACTCTTGTAGGACTTCACACCTGTGGCGAAGGCGAACGGATCAGCAGTTCTGTGATTCGCGAAAGTCTTGCCTGTGGCGACCTGCGGCGGGCAAATCAGTTACTGGGACGTTGTTACAATTTGGTGGGGCAGATAGTTCAAGGACAGCAGCTTGGCAGGACGATCGGATTTCCTACCGCTAATATTGAATTGCCACCGTCCAAGTTTTTGCCGCGTTTTGGCGTGTATGCAGTGCGAGTATTAGTCAAGAATGGAGGTGGAATGATTAAAGATGAAAGTTCTTCCTATGAGTGGGAAAATCCCAAATCTCTAATGCCGGGGCAAACATCAGATTTATCTTTGATCAATGGGGTGATGAATGTTGGTTGTCGCCCGACGGTAGACGGACAGGAACCCACTGTGGAAGTTCATCTGTTAGATTGGTCTGGGGATTTGTACGGTCAAACCTTGAGCGTGAGTTTAGTGGAGTTTTTGCGGCCAGAGCAAAAATTCGCTTCTTTGGAAGCTCTTAAAACTCAAATTCAAGCAGATTGTGATGTTGCTAGAAGTGTGTTAGGGCATAGGGCATCGGGCATCGGGCATCGGGCATAGGGCATCGGGCATCGGGCATCGGGCATCGGGCATCGGGCATCGGGCATCGGGCATTGGTGCTTCCTGTTGATGGAAGGGAAATGCAATTTCCTGCAATGGTTTCAGTAATTAACAATTAATCATCAGGGATATGAGAGAAAATATCGATCGGCTGAAGCAAAATCTAGGCAAGACTATAGTTGGCAAAGCGGATGCGATTCGCTTGGTGATTGTAGCGCTGCTTTCGGGGGGACACGCCCTGTTGGAGGATGTACCTGGTGTGGGGAAAACGCTGTTGGCGAAGTCTTTGGCGCGATCGATTGATGGCAAGTTTCAGCGTATTCAGTGTACTCCCGATTTGTTACCAACAGATATCACTGGTACTAATATTTGGAATCCTAGCAGCGGGAAGTTTGAGTTTTTGCCAGGGCCAGTGTTTGCCAATGTGTTGCTAGCCGATGAGATTAATCGCGCGACACCTCGTACTCAGTCGGCTTTGCTGGAAGTGATGGAAGAAAAGCAAGTTACAGTGGACGGGGTTTCTCGGACTGTTCCAACGCCATTTTTTGTAATTGCGACTCAAAACCCGATCGAATATCAAGGTACTTTTCCGCTACCAGAAGCACAGATGGATCGCTTCACTCTGTCTTTGACTTTGGGCTATCCTGGGGAGTTAGAAGAGTTGCAAATGTTGGAGAGGCTTTCTGATAGTTTTGCAGTGGAGGATTTGCAGCCTTGTATTTCTTTGGAAGAGGTGCAGGAGTTGCGCCGTTTGTGCGCTGCTGTGAAGGTGGAAGGGCATTTGAAGCAGTATATTGTGAATTTGGTGCGATCGACTCGCGAAGATGAAGAAATCACTCTGGGAGTGAGTCCGCGAGGTGCCGTATCTTTGCATCGTGCTTCCCAAGCTTTAGCATTTATTTCAGGGCGAGATTATGCGCTTCCTGATGATGTGAAATCTTTAGCCCCCCACGTACTTTCTCATCGGTTAATTCCGGCGGGGGGAAGGCGAGCAAAGACAATTGTTGACAGATTATTACGAGAAGTTGCTATTCCTTAAAAAGTCACAGTTACCCACAGTCAGGACACAGCGGTGCTCATTGGTGTCAACTTAAGCGGTATTGGCCCCAGGGCATTGGTGTCAACTTAACGTCAAACCCAGTCAGAGACTGTTGTTTGACCATTAAATCTAGAACCCCCCAGGGCTGCTTCATTCTCGTTTGATGGGGAGATGAGGAGAGGGGGAGATGGGCGATCGCCAGAACCCCCCAGAACGATGAATTTTTAAGCTTTTCAGTCATCCCTCCGATTCCCTTCTCCCCCTCTCCTTCTCCCCCTCTCCCCCCATCATTTGAGTTTTTTCTTGAGAATGAAACAGCCCTGCTTAAGAAGGGGGGGACAAGAGTCTTCTCAAAGTCCCCCTTCTTAAGGGGGATTTAGGGGGATCTAGACTTAGGTAAAAGCAAGAGATACCAAGGGTTTCAAGCTTAAGTTGACACCTATGGGCACTGCCGTGTCCTCCGTTGCTTATGTATCAGATGGCAAGGATTCGAGATATTGCAGAAAATCGAGCAATTCTTCTTTACTTAAAAAGTGTCGCGCTTCCTTACCGTAACCTTGTTTGAGATAGTCTTTTCCTCGATTGGGACTCCAGCTCAAACGCTTGATTTCATCAGTGGTTTTGCTGTAAATTTGGAGATAATCTACGAAGTCAAGCAACTCTGCCGCAGACAGCAGTCCCTGGGACATTTTGCCGTAACTTTGTTGCAGACAGTCACTTTCTTGTTTTTTAGTCCATTTCAATCGCTTGAGGATTGCCTCTATTTGGGCGATCGTCTCAGAAATATCCTCGATCGCATCACTCGGAATCCCAACAGATATCGGTTCCAACTCCCTGACTTCGGCCGCGGACTGTAAAAATTCAGTTTGGCTAGATGTTGATACCGGAGCTTCCGATCGCGGTTCGCCGTAGCTGGAAGAAAGCCAAGCGTCAGAGTCGAATTCCTGTCTAGATCCTGCCACAGATCGATCGACCATTGGCGGCAAAGGATCTGATATTGGGGCTGGCGCGATCGGCTCTTCGATTAATGGCGATTGAGTATTGACAAAACTGCTCTGATGTGATACTGCAAAATTGTCTGTGGTCAGAGGCAGTTCTAAGACAGGAAGAGCTATGGGAGCCGGAGCAGCCACGGGAACTGGAACAGGCGCAACAGGAGCAGCCACGGGAACAACAGCCACGGGAGCTGGAATAGCAACGGGAACAACAGACACCGTAGAGGAAGCAACAGGGGCGATCGCAGGTTGAGCAGCATCAAGTCCAAGAAGGGCGATCGCACGCAACCGGGCACGGTCTTCAGCCTCCTCAATCGACTCAGCAGCCGACATACCCGTAGCGAGAGTTTTGGCATCAACCTGAACCAGACAGCGAACCACAAACTTACCGTGATGAACAGTTAGCAATTCACAGATTAACTGTCCAGTGGGATAAATAGCACGAAATTGAGCAAACATAATGTTTTGAGCCCGAAACCAAAGGGGGCTTATGACTTAAGTTTAGTAGATATCAGAGAAAACATTTTTCTGAAAGTACCTATTCAACATACAATAAATTAAAGGTGAATCACCCGCGCAATCTTTCACGCCACTAAACCCATCCCACATCTCGCGGTTTAAGCTAACAGCCACCGGGCGTCATTTCTACCTACTATCGGAAATGACAAAGCAACTAAGCAAAAGTAGTAAGGGTAAGAGACAGTTTTCTGCACCGTCAGAAGTCAGTTGAAGACAGACAGCAGAAAATTGGCCGCCACCGACGCCGGGAGAGAATTTCCAAAAAAATTCCCGCGCTCAAACTAGGCGGCTGTGCTTGTCTACACTTACTAACCCGCGCCCGATCGTTGGGAAGCAAGCACAGCGAAGGCAGGAGAGGGCGTGGTCGATTTCGCCAAAATTAGACTAATTGCTGGAAAAAAGAGGATCGATCGCTACATGGAATTTTCTATCGCTGCACTGTTGGCAAATTTTACAGAAGACAAATTAGTGGCCCCTAAAGCATTAGAGAAAAAACTCGATTGCAATGATGTCACCAGTCAACTCAAACTTCAAATCGCCTTAGAAGCTCTAGAGAAAATTGGCATTTTAGTCAAAGACAAAGGTCGATATCGCCGAGTAACTGAAGACGATGTGGTAGAAGCAAAACTGCGCTGTTCCAGTAAAGGATTTTGCTTCGCCATTCAAGACGCAGAAGGCTCAGAAGACGTTTATGTGCGGGAAAGTCATCTCTCGACTGCATGGAATGGCGATCGCGTTTTAGTCAAAATCATCAAAGAAGGTAGCCGCCGTCGATCGCCCGAAGGCGAAGTCATGCTCATACTCGAACGCGCCAACCCCTCGGTACTCGCCAGAGTAAAGCAAACTTCCACCCCCACCGGCAACGTCAGCTACAGAGCAATTCCTCTAGACGATCGCCTGTTGTTTGAACTAGACTTACTGGTAAATGGGACTAATCTCCAAGAGGCGATCGACCATTTAGTCCACGTCGAAGTCAAACGCTATCCCCTCGGCACCCATCGCCCAGTCGGAAAAGTAGTACAGGTACTCGGTTCCGACGCCGAAGCCGCCGACGACCTCGACATCGTATGCTGCAAACACGACTTACCGCGATCGTTCCCAGCCGCAGTCATCAAAGCAGCCGAAAATCTGCCCAGCAAACTCAAAAAAACCGATATCAAAAAACGCCTAGATTTGCGGGATATCCTGACTTTTACCTTCACCAAAAACCAACTGGAAGAAACCGAAAGCGAAAATATTGCTGAAACAACTCAGGAAGAAATTATCTCCGACTTCCCCAAAAACGAGTTCGATCCAGCCTCATTCCTATCGAATCCACCAGTCGAACGCGCACTGTCGATCGAAACCCTGAAGTCAGGAGGTTGGCGAGTGGGAGTTCACATCGCCGACGCAGCCGAGTATGTGCAGCCAGAAACCCCGATCGACCGTGAAGCCCGCAAACGAGGTACCGCACCGCATCTGGGAGACAAAATCATCGCCATACTCCCAGAAATCCTATTAGACGATCGCTCATCTTTGATACCCGATGTCGAACGGCCAACATTCAGCGTCATCCTCACCATAGACGAATCAGGGGAACTGGTAGAATACGAAATTCAAACCAGCATCATTCAAGTTGACTGCCAACTCAGCTATCAAGAAGTTGAAACAATTCTCGAATCAGGAACGGATGCCACAGTTCACCCTTTATCCTCCGCGATTTGTCCTTTCCTGAATCAACTTTTCGCAGCCTCAGAGGTCGTCAGAGAAGCGCGACTCAAGCGGGGAGCTTTTGAACTAAATTTGCCCGATGCCAACTCTCACTTCGACGATGAAGGCGAATTAGGAGCATTTGCGATCGCCCCCCGTGCCCAATCAGCCGTATCTGAATTAGTCGTACTTGCCAACCAAGCCGTAGCCACTCATCTGCAAGCCTTGGGAGTCCCCGGAATTTACCGCGTCCAGCCCATGCCAGATCCGGCGGACATTCAAGAGTTCATCAAACTCTCCAATAATCTCGGAGGCGAACTGTATCTAGAAAACGAAGAAGAAGTTCTGCCTTTTGACTTTCAGCGATTTACCCAACAATTTGCCGGATTGAAATCCGAGAGAGTGCTGACTTACCTGCTCGAAGACACCATGAAACCAGCAGTTTACAGCACAATTCCTAAGCCACACTTCGGTTTAGCGCTGCAAGATGGTTACACGCGCTGCACCTCGCCGCTTTCCCGCTATGCGGATTTGCTGGTGCTGCGATTGTTGCAAGCAGTGTTGGAGCAAGGTCGCAGCAGCCGCACAACACGGGCGAAGGAAAAAGTCAACCTGCGCCATTCTTCCTGTCACGGCCAAATTACTTGGAACGTCCTTCCGCCAGATTTACACCACGAATTTGAGACGGAGTTTGCATCACTGGTGGTTCATTTGACGGAACGCGAAAGAGTTGCTGAGGATGCTGAAAGCGATTTGCAAGGATTGAAGAAAACGGGATTGATGAAAGAGCGCACCGGGCAAAATTTCCAGGGTTTGATTACAGGCGTTCAGTCTTACGGTTTCTTTGTGGAAATTGAGGTGCGGCCACCGGAGAGCGAACTTCTGCGGGTTGAAGGGTTGGTGCACGTTTCTTCGCTGAAGGATGATTGGTATGAGTATCGATCGCGCCAACAAACTTTGGTGGGGCGCAAAAACCGCAATCAGTACCGTTTGGGCGATCGGGTGGAAGTTCAAGTTAAGAGTGTTGACTACTATCGCCAGCAAATTGATTTAGTTGCAGTTGGCGGCGGCAGTCAAGCTTTTGATGATGATGAATAACTTTGTTGACAGTTGACAGTTAACAGTTTTTATTTTGTAGGTTGGGTAGAGCGATAGCGAAACCCAACTATACTTAGAAAATGTGCGTAAGATCGATCGGCCATAAAATTAGGATATATGGGTTGTGGCTGATTGTAGATAAAATTAAGCCAAAAAACATTCAGGAGTAAGGCGACATTCATAACTTTTCTCGTTTCGGGCTCGAAGAATTAGTATTATTGAACGAACCGCGAAGACGCGAAGGACGCGAAGGAAGAAAAGAGAAGGAAGAAGGAAGAGGTGGATAGATAATATTGAGTCGGCAATGTTGGGGTAATTCGATCGCGCTATAATTATTAAGCTTATTGCTGGATCATTGCCCATGACTAATTCTGTTTCAGTCCCCGCCCAGCCTCTAATTGTAGGAGTTACCGGTGCATCAGGACTGATTTACGCGGTGCGAACTCTGAAATATCTCTTGGAAGCCGATCGCGCGATCGAACTCGTGGCTTCCAAGTCTACTTACATGGTTTGGCAAAGCGAACAGAACATCCGAATGCCGGCAGAACCAACGCTTCAAGAAGAGTTCTGGCGGGAACAAGCTGGAGTCCCGACAATGGGCAAACTCCGCTGTCATCCCTGGCAAGATGTCGGTGCTAATATTGCTAGTGGCTCCTTTCGCACCCAAGGGATGATCATTATTCCCTGTAGCATGAGCACACTGGGCAAATTGGCTGCTGGCTTGAGTTCGGATTTGCTCGAAAGAGCGGCCGATGTTCAACTCAAGGAAGGGCGAAAATTGGTACTCGTACCCAGGGAAACACCTTTTAGTTTGATTCACCTGCGGAATTTGACTACCTTGGCGGAAGCTGGAGCTAGAATTGTGCCAGCTATTCCTGCTTGGTATCACAATCCGCAAACTATTGAGGATTTGGTAGACTTTGTGGTAGCTCGTACTTTAGATCAGTTGGGTATTGACTGCGTTCCTCTCAAACGCTGGAAGGAAGATTAAAGAAGTCATTAGTCATGGGAATTGGGCATCGGGCATCGGGCATCGGGCATCGCGCATCGGGCATGGATAGCAGGTCAAAAATAACAAATAACAAATAACAAATA
>NZ_NXIB02000219.1 GCF_002412335.2 Tychonema bourrellyi FEM_GT703 | reverse complement strand
CCCAATGCCCAATGCCCAATGCCCAATGCCCAATGCCCAATGCCCAATGCCCAATTCCCAATGCCCAATTCCCAATAACTACTTGCCATTATTAGTCGGTACGAACAGATTATTTACCCCATTTCTCAACTGCTCAAAAAACAAAATAAATCCCAAAATATCGCGAAATGGTCTAGTAAAACTATTGATTGCAAAACCAACTCGCTCTACCAAATTCCGACCAATCACAATCACATCATTATCTTGCAACGTCGGATTCTGAGACAGATTGCCCTCCAAAGCAGCTTTAGCATCTATCGAACGGTTGACAGCTTTACCTTCCTTTTGGTCGAACCGAATTAGGGCAATGTGCCGCAAGTTAGCCAGATTTACAGGCAAGTTGTTGAGAGCATCCAAAAAGCTACTGCCATTTTCTATGTAGAAAGAGGTCAGAACACCACTAGCGTAACTCAAAACTCGAACGTAGATCCGGGGTTTGATTAAGGTAGAGCGCGAAACCAAAGTCCTGTCGTAGTCGAGGTTTTTAGTCGTAGCATCCAGTTCTGGAATAATAATCGCATCTCCAGAAGCTAAGGGGAAATCAAACAAATCCCTAGCCCTTGCTAGGGGAGTGTAGAGGTCGATGGGTTCCTCCACAGACCTGCCGTTTGCCAATGTCCGTCGCACTCTCACCGCCCGCAAATCAGCTTTTCCGGTGACTCCTCCCGCAGCTACCAAAGCGGCAGAAATTCGCCCAGTACCGATGGGAAGCGTGTAAAAACCGGGCTTGCTGACTTCTCCGGTGACGGTGACTTGGACGGGTGTTGTGGCTGCTGCGAGGCTGTATTTGGATGCTAAATCTTGATCGGATTTGCGATCGGGCGTAGCTTGTTGATAGGGTACAACGATCGCATCTCCGTCCTCTAAACGCAAATCGGGTGGAGCAATCCCAGTTTGTAACGGTGTCAAAATGTCAACTATTTGCTCAGCAACAGCGCCAGACGGCAGTGTTCGCCGCACCCGTATCGCCCGCAGTTCGGCAGTAGGAGTCGTACCGCTGGCGGCCGCGAGGGCGGCGGGAAGTTGCGGAGTTTGCAGGGGATAAAAACCGGGTCTAGCAACTTCTCCTGTCACCGTCACGACTACAGGCCGCTGAACTAGCAGGGAGGCGAAGACTTGAGGATTTTTGATAAATTGGGTGAAGCGTTCGCGGAGACGTTCCCGTGCTTCTTCCACGGTGAGTCCACGCACATTTACAGTGCCTATCAGTGGCAGTACAATTATCCCTTCAGGGCTGATAGCACCCGTAAAATTTAGTTCTGGGAAGCGCTGAACTTGAATCGAAATCTGGTCTCCTGCGCCTAATCGGTAAGGCCGATTGCGAAATGCTGGGTTAATGCCCCGGTTGGGTTTGGCTGGTCTTGATGTTGGTAGGGGTTCTGGTGGGCGATCGAGCAATTCAGAACTGGGAATAACGGGTTGTGCTAAACTCTTTTGAGGAAAAACTTGGTCATTTAAACCCCACAATAAAGCTGTAAAAGATAGAGTCCAAGCAGTTGAGTAAAGACCTGCCAGGGAAAAAGCAACATAATTATTTTTATTCATTTTAAAATCTTGATAATTCATCCTAAATTAAACACAATTTTCCGATAAACTGCATTTTCCCTATGCCCAATGCCCAATGCCCAATTCCCAATGCCCAATGCCCAATTCCCAATTCCCAATTCCCAATTCCCAATTCCCTATGCCCAATGCCCAATGCCCAATGCCCTATGCCCAATGCCCATTATTTCATAAAGTTTCTGCCATTAATTTAGCCTGAACAATTTTGCCAAGAGAGTTGAGGATTGGTTCAGCTATTTTAATGTCAGCGTTCGGTTGAATAGGAACAATGATGCAGACGGCTACCCAGGATGCACGGCGATTTGACAGTCTAGCGATGCTGTCTTCCCAAAACCAGCGACTCGTTGATGGAGAACCCCCGTTTGGCCAAGCGTACCACTGCAAGACAGCAAAGGTTTGTTGGGGAGTCCGGCTGCGGAAAAATCGGGCTGTAACGGTTGTAGTCTGTGTGTTTGCTACTGAGGTTAAATTAACTGTAAACGACAAAGTGCGATCGGAATCTGTTTGCCACCGATGAAACCCTTTAATATCCAACCATTCCACCTGGGGCTGGTCTTTTGGACCATTTTGAGGCAATAGCAATAAAACTGCAATTGTTTGATCATTTTTAATTTCTTCAACTAACCACTTGTGACCACCAATTAGTACATGATTCTGAGTGCGGAGAGTCTGCCACCCAGGAAGTGTTAACCCATTTTGACGTAAAATTTTCAGTTGCTTGAGGTTAGCAACTGGTGGCGGGTTTGTCCAGGGCCACCGTCCCGTTCCATATCCCGGAATTGCTATCAGCCCAACAAGTACCAGTAAAAACACAAGTACGATAATTTTAGATAATTGGTATCGCCTCAGTAATTTGCGTGCTGAAATCATTTGTTCAATTGCCAGACTGCGCTGGGAAATATTTTTCCATTCCGTTGACCATAATTATCAATAAACCTAGTATACAAGCAGAATACAAATCTCCGCCCCATCCTGCGTGTAGCCAATTAAAAAGCCAGACTTTTTGCGTACCATGAAAGTATGTTAGCAAAGCGTTGCGGAGAATATTTGAACTGATGCTAATAATAAATGTACTCGCTAAGAACAGAATGCTTTTCCACCTTGAGTTCCCAACTCCTGTCCAATGCAGCAGAATTAAGCTGACATACAGACTGGTAAACAGCATTTTCAAACCTGCACAGTGGGGGGCAACTTCTACAATCTGATCGTTTACATAAAGATAAATTTCTTCAACTCTCACGTTAAGACCAGCTTTGATTAATATTAAGCCAGATGTTTGAGCAATGAAGTGCTGCAAGGGTAAGGCGTAGGGTTCTATTAAGTAAGGAATGTGGTTCGGCGAACCTAGCAATACAAATAAAAGTGGTATTCTCTGCAATCTTAAGCCGTGGATTCCTTTTAAACACAAGCAAATGCTGCCTAGCATTAATGGCAGTGATAAATTTACCAAATCACTCAATCTACTTAGATAAAAAAGCGTCGCTAATACCAGCAAAACTACTCCTAAAGGATGGAGAGAGTTGGGTAACTTACGCCAGCTATTTAGTTTCGTCCAAGCTATATAAGCCGCGTAGGGCAAACCAATTAGTCCATGACTGAAGTATTCATGTTCTATGCTGATGTTTTTGTTGAACCATCCGTCATACCAATGTACTAGCAGCGGGGCGTAAAGCAGCACTAGGAGTGTCAAAATACTTTCCCCTAGAAGGTATCGCTTCAGAACAATCCGAACTTGGCGCTGGATGTGCATAATTTTAAAGGTTTTTAGTTTGTAGTTTTGAGTTTTTAGTTAAAGAGTTTTTACGGCAGATTGCAAGTTTATGGAGTACACCACGCGATCGATTTATCTCCGTAGGGACACGGCAATGCCCATTGGTGTCAACTTAACGTCAAACCCAGTCAGAGACTGCTGTTTGACTATTAAATCTAGATCCCCCCTAGCCCCCCTTAAGAAGGGGGGGACAAGAGTGTTCTCAAAGTCCCCCTTCTTAAGGGGGATTTAGGGGGATCTAGACTCAGCTAAAAACGAGATTTATCAAGGCTTTCAGTCTTAAGTTGACACCTATGGGCAATGCCGTGTCCCTACAAGGGTTTTCTATTTAATTTTTATGCACAATTAGCTATTAAATGATGATTCGATCGCACCAACTACCTGCTCAATCTGAGTATTACTCAATCCAGGATACATTGGCAATGATAAAATCTGTTGGCACAGGGTTTCTGTATTGGGAAAATCCCCTGGATTGCCTAATTTTTGGTAGGCGGGTTGCAAGTGGCATGGTACGGGATAGTGAATCCCTGTTTGGATGCCGTTTTCGGCGAGTTTTGCTTGAAGGGTGTTGCGATTAATTGGGCTTTTCTCCGTAACTCGAATTACATATAGGTGATAAATGTGACCGCTGTTGCTGTGGTTTGCGATCGGTATAATGCCTTTGTGTTTAAGGGGTTCTAATAGAGTATTGTAGTGTTGGGCGGCTAAAGTGCGATCGCGATTCCATTTTTCTAAATACGGCAATTTAACGTTAAGTATGGCTGCTTGCAAATTGTCGAGGCGGCTATTCGTGCCGATTTCTGTATGTAAATATTTGCTGGGTGCGCCGTAATTGCGTAACGTTCGCATTTTTCGTGCTACCTCTGCATCATTGGTAATTACCATCCCGCCATCGCCAAAGGAACCGAGATTTTTGCTAGGATAAAAGCTGAATGCTGCCGCTTTGCCAAAGGAACCGGCACGGTATCCTTCTCTGGAAGCTAAATGCGCTTGGGCCGCATCTTCAAATATGATTAAATTATAGCGTTTAGTAATGTCTAGCAGTTGTGTAGGCGATACCATTTGACCATATAAATGAACGGGAATAATAGCTTTAGTTTTCGAGGTAATAGCTGTTTCGGCTGCTGCTAGGTCAATGAGAGCCGTTTCTGGGTCACAATCTACAAGGATCGGTGTAGCTTTTGCTTGAATCACTCCAATTATGGTAGCTATAAAGGTGTTTGCTGGGAGGATAATTTCGTCCCCTGGCTTAATCCCGCAAGCTTGGAGTCCGAGGGCAATTGCATCTGTTCCAGAACCTACTCCTATACCATATTGTACACCACAAGCTCCAGCAAATTTTGTTTCAAACTCTGTCAGTGCTTGACCTAAAATAAAGTCTCCTTGATGGATAATTTTGCCCATTGCTTGTTCTATTTGGCATTGGATTGGTTGATGTTGTAGGGAGAGGTCTACAAGGGGAATTTTAGGTAGATGGTTATTCATTAAAAAACCTTAGCAATCATTTATGTTAACCTAAGAGAATACCCAGATTCCTGACTTATTCAAGAAGTTGGGAATCTAACATCTATAGCAGTCCTTGCTGGAGTCGTATTTTTTTTTACCCCACCCCAACCCTCCCCTTATTAAGGGGAGGGAGTAAGAAATTCACAAATGATTTAGGATTGCTATATCTGGTTTTACGTTAATATATAGCAATCCTTGCAGGAGTCGTAAGTTTTTTACCCCACCCCAGCCCTCCCCTTATTAAGGGGAGGGAGTAAGAAATTCACAAATGATTTAGGATTGCT
>NZ_NXIB02000218.1 GCF_002412335.2 Tychonema bourrellyi FEM_GT703 | reverse complement strand
CTTCTCCCCTTCTCCTTCTCCCCCTCTCCATCATTTGACTTTTTTGGTGAGAATGAAACAGCCCTGGGGTTGACGGCTAATTGACTTACAACTGGACAATTTCACAAAGCGCTGTTAGTTTGTTCTGGATTTAGTTGTCAGAGCTAACTAACTGCTAACTTACTAAGTATTTCTGCTCAGAAGAGTTCGATCGCCAATCAACTTCCAATAAATATCATCCCATTGCAGTGTCCTTATTCACAAGTGAAGTACCGCTTAGGGCGAAAGCTCGAAAGCGTGAGTCTGTGGGGGGAAAACGTGGGTGTCTGCGGGTTCGAGTTCCTCAGATTGCGATCGCCCCAGCTTGTCTTGGGGCTGATGCAGAGCAATTAGCTGAGCCAAAGTTTTCTTTAACTGAGTCCGAGGGACAATCAAATCAACAAAACCGTGGGCAAAAGAATATTCGGAAGTTTGATAATTTTCCGGCAGTTTTTCCCGTAGAGTTTGCTCGATTACCCGGCCGCCCGTGAAAGCAACAGTGGCTTTTGGCTCTGCAATAGTAATGTCTCCCAGCATGGCAAAACTCGCCGTGACACCGCCTGTTGTCGGGTGAGTCAAAATTGCGATGTACAACTGTCTGGCTTCCCGGTGGCGTTCCAGGGCCCCGGAAATTTTCGCCATTTGCATCAAACTCAGCATCCCTTCCTGCATTCTTGCACCGCCAGAAGCGCAGACAATGATCACTGGTAGGTGTTCCCGTGTCCCGTGTTCGATGAGGCGAGTCAGTTTTTCTCCGACTACTGAACCCATGCTGCCGCCGATGAACTGAAATTCCATGACTCCCAGGGCGACGGGCAGAGTTTCGAGTTTGCCGATACCTGTTTCTACCGCGTCTAAGTGACCTGTTTTTTCTTGAAATTCCCGGAGGCGATCGCTATATTTTTTGCGATCGCGAAATTTCAACGGATCGGTGGCGTGGAGTCCTTCGTTAATGGGCATCCAAGTATTGGCATCGATCAACTGCTCGATGCGATCGTCACTGTAAACTCTGATGTGATGCCCGCATTCCAAACAAACCATTTGATTTGCTCGCAGGTCTTTGGTATAACTCAGTGCACCGCAGGATTCGCATTTATTCCAAAGTCCGTCCGCAATTTCTCGTTCCGGCCGTTCTTGGGAATTCGGTACTGATTTTCGTCGATTTGCAAACCAATCAAATAAAGACATTAAAACTTAGTAATTGTTAATTGGGAATTGGGAATTGGGCATTGGGCATTGGGCATTGGGCATCGGGAATTTGTTATTTGTTATTTGTTACTTGTTACTTATTGATAACTAAAACAATCACCAATCACTAATAACTAATAACCAAACCCAAGTCAAGTATCCGAGCTGGGATTTGATGAGCAGCAAGGATTTGCTGCATCAATTCCGCTTCCCAACGAAAGCTAGTGGTTGTTAGTGTAATCCAAGACACGGAACAATTTTACCAATTTTTGAGACAATGTTATGTTTGATCGCGCGGTAAACATCCAGATCATCAACTCAAATTCGGGAAAAACAATTGCCAGTATGTAGATAAGATCGCTTCGCCCCAGAGAGCTGTAATTGCTGCACCCAGAGCCAGAAATGGGCCAAAAGGCATCGGTTGACGCCGATCGAGCAATCCGATCGCGATCGCCCCCCCACCAGCCACAGCCCCGGCTAAACAGGCGATAAATCCCGCTAACAGCAAGTATTTCCAGCCCAGCCAAGCTCCCATCAAAGCGGCCAATTTGGTATCTCCGGCCCCCATCGCATTTTGCCCAAAGGCGATCGAACCAGCGAACCCAATGATATCAAACAGCCACAACCCGACAACTGCTCCCAGGATACCGTCAAGTACCAGATAGTTTACCGAGCCCGTCGCACTAAATATTGGCCACCAACCCTTCGCCACTTGGAAAACCAGCCCAAGCACCAAGCCCGATCGAGTCAAAGAATTAGGCAATGTCATTGTATCGCAATCAATCAAAGACAAAGCCAAAAGCCAGCTAAAAAAAGCCCAAAACCCCAGAGTTTGCACTGTGAACCCAAACTGCCAGAAAATCAACAAAAACAGCAAACCCATAGCTGCTTCCACCAGCGGATAGCGTACTGAAATGCGACAACGACAGTTTTTGCAGCGTCCCCGCAGCCACAGCCAACCAAAAACAGGTACATTTTCGTAAGATTTAAGTTGATTCAAACATTTCGGACAGCGAGAAGGAGGATGTATCATCGACAAACCCGCAGGTAAGCGATAAACGACCACATTCAGGAAACTGCCGATCGCCGATCCGACAACAAATATAATGGTATAAACAAGGCAATTAAATATAAGTTCCATTAATTGGGAATTGGGCATTGGGAATTGGGCATTGGGAATTGGGCATTGGGCATCGGGCATTGGGCATTGGGCATTGGGCATTGGGCATCGGGAATTGGGGATTGAGCATCGGGAATTGGGGATTGGGCATTGAGAATTAGTTATTGAAACCAACAAATAACCATTAACAAATAACCATTAACAAATAACCATTAACAAATAACAATTCCCCATTCCCGATGCCCCATTCCCCATTCCCCATTCCCGATGCCCCATTCCCCATTCCCCATTCCCGATGCCCAATAACTAATACATTTGCGATTCAATTTCTTCAAAAGTCACAAAACATTCACCGGGCAACAAAATTGGCTGCGAAGTAAAAATCAACTGAGCACGATCGCGCCCAAGACAGACTACCATACCAGTGGGACGCTGCATCTGCTCATAATGTAATTCTAGATACAGGCGATAAGCTCCCCTAGCAGCTCGAAGTAAAGGGGGAGCAAGCAACCCAAGACGCTGCATAATTTCTCTCCTATATTATTGGCATTGCCTTAGACGAACCATCATTCCGGTGCAACCAGAATTGATATGACTTACCTTTTTTCAGAATAAACTAGGTGTGAGCGATAATTTGAATACAGGTGAGATTTCTGGTGGAGATAAATAGATTAACCTACAATACTCCCTTGGCAGAGCTCGAACTGCGACTGCGATCGCTCCTTCCAGCCTCACTGTACGCCGCTGCGTGGGTGGATTCATCGCCAGCAACCCTAATGAGCGTTTTCGATCACCTACGCACCCTCCGCTACATCCTTCACGACTACGTGCCCAAACAGGTTTCGGAATCTCCCCCCAATCCAGGCGAGGTCAGCTACCAATGGCAAAAAGGTACGCTACTATTTACAGATTTGGCTGGGTTTACGTCGTTATTAGAAGCAAACGCAGCCCTGGGAGGCAAAGGGGCTCAAACCCTGCTGGGCGTGATTAACGACTATTTTGCCTCAATGATTGAAATTGTCAGCAAATCCGGCGGGGATTTGCTGGAATTCACCGGAGATGCGATGCTGGTGCAGTTTTTGACAGACATTCACCAAGAGGATACAGCTAGAGCAGTCCGTGCTGGTTTGCGGATGCAGCGAGCAATGGCTAAATTTGCCTGTATTGAAACAGCGCGGGGTGTTTTGTCTTTGAAAATGCGAGTGGGTATCCACAGTGGGCGCTACATTAGTGCGGACATCGGTACACCGCTACGAATGGCTCATGTGCTTTTGGGGCATTCAGTCCAGCAAGCCAAGCAAGCTGAGGGTTCTGGGACTGTGGGAAGGGTGTGTTTGACGACAAATTCTAGTTTGTGTTTGGGAGAGCAATTTCGCTTTGAACCAGTAGCACCGGGTTATGTGTTGGTGGTGGATGATCTGACGGACGATCGCCTGGGGGAATATGATATCACTTTGACTAGACGCCGAATGCGAAGTTCAGTATTGCTCGATCGCAGTATTTCGGGCCTGGTGAGCGAAATCCAGGAAGCTGTCAAGCGAGTTGAACCCCTGACTAGCTATATTCCCAAACCGATTCTGAAACTGCTGGTAGAAAATGCTAACAAGCGAAAAATTCCACCGGATTTTCCCGAACCGACGGTGATGTTTGTTAATTTAATCGGCTTGCCTGACTCTATGGACAAAGCTTCACCACAGGAAGAAGTCGCTTTGATCGTCGCTTGTTCCCGTGTTTTTTCGTCGATCGATGCTGTAGTCTCAGCTAAAGGAGGTGTCTTGCAAAAAGTAACCGCACACTTGAACGGTTCGGATATGCTGATCTATTTGGGCGTGCCGGATTCTCACACGGATGATCCTTGTCGTGCAGCTACTGCGGCTCTTGCCATCCGAGATATTATTGCAGCTTTACCTCCGGCCATTATCGACGCTCAAGCGGTGAATGTTACCTGTCAAATTGGTCTATCCCAGGGGCCTGTGTTTGCTGCGGAGGTTGGCGAACCACGGGGGCGCAGGGAGTTTAATGTCTTAGGAGATACGGTGAATACGGCGGCTCGGTTGATGAGCAAGGCGGGGGAAAATGAAATTTTGATTACTCAAAGGGTCTTTGAGGCGATCGACCTAGAATTCAATTGTGAGGCCTTGGGAGCTGTTTCTCTCAAGGGCAAATCGGCTCTGACTCCGATTTTTGCTTTGTATGGTTCCAAGGTGGAGAAGGGAAAAGGGGGCATCTAAATGACTTTGCTGGGCAATAATGGCAGACTACTGGTCAATTGAGAGCATGACAAACCATTACCGCATAATAACGATGCGCGATCGTACTCCAAAATATTAAGATATGTAAATCAACCATTAACTCCGGTATATTGATCGAGATACAGTGGTATACTCCCAGTAAAGTTACTCTCAATCCTTTCCTCGTTTGCATTTATGTTGATTAAGCTCGCAGAAACCCAGCTCTCAGGTATTTTGAGTTACTGTCGCCAAATTTTCATTACTCGCAGAGCTCACAGTCTTTCCCTGCTATTTGCAACCGGACTTGGCTTGAGTGTGATAGTGGCGGGTTGTTCTCCTACCGCTACCACAACGGACACAGCCACTAAACCCACAACCCCAACCAACAGTGCCGCACCTGCAAAAAGCGTTACTGTTAACATCGGCTATCAAAAATCAGCTACCGTCCTCAACGCCCTCAAAACCAAAGGCGACTTAGAAAAAGCCTTAGCCGCCTCCAAATCTTCTGTAAAATTTGTGGAATTTCCGGCCGGGCCACCATTATTAGATCGTAACACCTGCAATCAATACCCCCGGCGCCCCTGGCAATCCTACTGGGCAACCAGCAAACACTGTTAGCGAT
>NZ_NXIB02000217.1 GCF_002412335.2 Tychonema bourrellyi FEM_GT703 | reverse complement strand
TCAGCAAATAGCCCAGCCTCACTGGTTTACTCTTTCGACAATTAATCCACCCTGCTTGTTAAGGGGGGTTAGGGGGGATCTCCGGGTCAATTGTCGTTATGAAAAATGAATCAAAATAAACTATTTAATCGGACCCGATCGCAATTAGCGATTTCCTATGCCGCAGTCATGGGTTTAATCTTAAGCTTATTGGGATTTGGGGTATATAAGGCGATCGCCCACGCGCACTGGGTAGCCATAGATCGGGAATTAGAATCGGTAGCAGGGACGCTACACGACAGCCTAGAAATCAAGTTGCAGCAGCCTGGACGCTTGGAACCAATAGTAAACGAACTTTTGCCCAACCTTCGCGTAATTGGAGTTAACGGCATTAAAGAACAGTTGCCAAGTCGCCATATTTTAAGCGCTATAAATCAAGGCTATTATTATATTCGTTTATTTGATTGTTCCGGGAAATTGATTGCTACAGCGGGCGCTTATCCAGAACAATTACCACCAGATTTTAACTCAAAATATTGGCAAACAATCTCTGACCTCAAAGGCAATATTTATCACCAAATTTCTGTGTCGCTACACACTAAAACACAGCAAAATTGGGGATATTTTCAAGTTGGGCGGAGTTTGCAAGATTTCAATGATTATCTCAATACAGTGAGATGGGTTTTAAAATTAGGATTGCCGACAGCATTGATTTTGATTGGGTTTTCTAGTTGGTTATTGGCTGGATTGGCAATGAAACCGATTTATGCTTCTTACCGACAAATTCAGCAGTTTACAGCGGATGCTGCCCACGAATTGCGTACTCCTTTAGCGGCTTCGCAGGCGACTGTAGAATCAGCGCTGTTGATGCCTGAATTGGATGAAAAAGAGGCAAGGGAAATTCTGCGGACGATCGATCGCCAAAACCGACGATTAACTCAGTTAGTTGCTGATTTGCTGCTGCTGGCGCGCATGGATCATCAATCAATACCCGATCGCCCCCAATTGTGTTGTTTGAATGACCTTGTTAGCGATTTAGTCGAGGAATTGGCAGCAATGGCGATCGCCTCTAAGGTAGCGCTAACATCGGAAGTGAGAACGCAGCAGCAATTAAATGTCGTCGGCAATTCCGACCAACTTTATCGCCTAGTTGCTAATTTAATTGTGAATGCGATTCAATACACTCCGGCGGGCGGGAAAGTAACCGTTATTTTAGATTCCAGTCATACCGATGCGATAATTCAGGTTCAGGATACTGGTATTGGGATTGGGGCGGCAGATATGGGACGAATTTTCGATCGCTTCTACCGAGTAAATAGCGATCGATCGCGTCATACTGGAGGTTCGGGACTGGGATTGGCGATCGCCCAAACCATCGCCCGCGCCCATCGCGGTAGCCTCACCACCCGCAGCGAATTGGGTTTTGGCACTACTTTCCTGCTGCGGTTGCCCCTGTGAGCTATGATGTGGGGGAAACTGATATTTTGCAACATTTTTAAGAACAGGCAAGATGCCTGTTCCACAAAGAGTGAATCTTGTTGTGGGGTGGGCATCCTGCCCGCCACTGATATTTTGCACCATTTTCAAGAACAGGCAAGATGCCTCTTCCACAAAGAGTGAATCTTGTTGTGGGGTGGGCATCCTGCCCGCCCGTGAGGAAAACCGAATCATTTTTTTGTGGTAATCCCTTCGGCAATATGTAGCGCGATCGACCAAAATCAATAAGTAGCTATTTATCAGTAATCAGCAGTCATCACAGAGAAAAATTATGACAGTTTTAGAACAGGGAACAATCTCAATCCATACCGAAAATATTTTCCCGATTATCAAGAAGTCGCTATACACCGACCATGAAGTCTTCTTGCGGGAACTAATTTCCAACGCCGTCGATGCCATTGCCAAACTCAAAATGGTTTCTCGTTCCGGCGAATACAGCGGCGATATTGGCGAACCACAAATCAATATTGCGATCGACAAAGAAAACAAAACACTCTCAATTACCGACAACGGCATCGGGATGACAGCCGACGAAGTAAAAAAATACATCAATCAAGTTGCTTTCTCCAGCGCCGAAGAATTTATTCAAAAATATCAAGGCAGTGGCGAAGACGCAATTATCGGTCACTTTGGGTTGGGTTTTTACTCTTCTTTCATGGTAGCCCAAAAAGTAGATATAGACACCCTTTCTTACCAAGAAGGCGCGCAAGCGGTACACTGGTATTGTGACGGTTCACCCGCCTTTGAACTATCAGAATCCACCCGCACCGAACGCGGTACAACGATTACTCTCACTCTCCAAGACGAAGAACTAGAATATGTAGAAGCCACTCGCATTAAGCAGTTAATCAAAACTTACTGCGATTTCATGCCAGTTCCGATCAAATTTGAGGGAGAGGAACTCAACAAGCACAAGGCAATTTGGCGGGAATCAGCCAGCAATTTGCAAAAAGAAGATTACTTAGAGTTGTACCGCTATCTTTACCCGTTCCAAGATGAGCCACTACTTTGGGTACACCTGAATACAGATTATCCTTTCATTGTTAACGGCATTCTGTTCTTCCCCAAACTGCGGCCGGATGTTGATGTTACCCAAGGTAATATCAAGCTATTTTGCAACCAGGTTTTTGTCAGCGATCACTGCGAAGAAATCATTCCCAAATTCTTGATGCCACTGCGGGGAGTCATTGACAGTACCGACATTCCGCTGAACGTTTCTCGCAGTTCGCTACAAAGCAATCGCACGGTGCGGAGAATAGCTGATTATATCGCGAAAAAAGTAGGCGATCGCCTCAAAGAACTTTACCGGGACGATCGCAATGAGTACATCCGCTGCTGGCAAGATATCGGCACTTTTGTCAAGTTTGGCACTCTCAACGACGACAAGTTTAAAAAGCAAGTCGAAGATATTTTAATCTATCGCAGCACCTACCAACCAACGGTAGAAAAGTCAGAAACTGTAACGCCAGAAGTACAGGTGCAAACTGAGGATGGAGATTTGTGGCAAGATGTCAATCCGAAGTCGGAAACTTCGGGTTCAACGCAACCTTACACGACGCTGAAAGAGTATTTGGAACGCAATCAAAAAACTCACGAAAATCGCGTGTTTTATTGTACGGAACCTGCATCTCAAGCAACTTATGTGGCGCTGCACAAAAGCCAAGGTTTGGAAGTGCTGTTTATGGATTCTTTCATCGACACACACTTTATCAGTTTCCTAGAAAGAGAATACTCAGATGTCAAATTCTCGCGGGTTGATTCTGACTTAGATGATACGCTGATTGACAAAGAAAAAGAAGCGGAAATTGTCGATCCGACTACGAATAAAACTCGCAGCGAACAAGTTAAAGAATTGTTCCAAAAGGCGATCGGTAAACCAAAAGTGAATATCCGTACTGAAGCTTTGAAGTCAGACGTTGCGGAGGCTGCACCACCTGCGATCGTCTTGTTACCCGAAGCTTTACGCCGGATGCGGGATATGACGGCGCTATTACAGCAGCAAGTCGCCGAATTCCCCGAAGAACACGTTTTGCTGGTGAATACAGCCCACCCGCTGATTCAAAATCTGGCTAATTTGAGTCAGGGTGCGATTATTCAAGGCGAGGGCGAGTCTCCCTCGGCTGAGTTGGCGAGTATGATTTGTCACCACGTTTACGACTTGGCCTTGATGGCTCAAAAAGGTTTTGATGCTGAGGGGATGAAGGAGTTTGTGGAGCGATCGAATCAAGTGTTGACAAAATTGACAGAACGTGCAATTTAATCTTGCAGGTAGGGCGCGGAATACGCGCCTTGTCATATCATTTCCGGTTGCATTGGAATTAATATTACCGGAAATGAGGAGACGGCAGTGCCCATTGGTGTCAACTTAAGCCTGAAAGCCCTGAGAAATCTGGTTTTTACCTGAGTCTAGATCCCCCTAAATCCCCCTTAAGAAGGNACAGTCTCTGACAGGGTTTGACGTTAAGTTGACACCTATGGGCAGTGCCGTGTCCCTACGCCAAATTAATTGTAGGGAAACGGCACTGCCGTCTCCTCTATATTATTCCGTTGGTAATAAACAAGCCACCTAAAATCAAAAATATCGCAATTAATGCCACCCAAATAAATCGATTATCTTGCGTATTCACCTGACTTAAATCTACAGGTTCCGGTACTACAGATCGTTTTGGAGTCACAGGCTTGGCGAAGGAGACATTAGGCCCGACTTGAAAACTTGAAGATTCATTTTCTTCTAGTGCTGTGAGATCGGGAATTTTTACCATCCATTCGGGAGGGATGCTGAGTTTGGGTGCTTCGAGAATGAATAGGAGTCGTTTTGCTTGCTGGCGGGTTTCTAGGCGAGGATGGCGGGTAAGTTTGCCACAAAGGGCGATCGCGCTTTCTGTATCGCCAGAGGCTTCGTAGGCTGTCACTAGCCACATTTGCACCTCGCCACCTAGACGGGAATTGCGATCGACTAAACCCCTAGCAGTTTCTAAACTCTTGACAGCTTGAGCATATCGGCCACTCTCAAAGGCGATTTTGCCAGTTTGGTATTCAGTCTGAACGATTTCTAGCTTTTCTGAAGTCACCAGCCCCCACCCAATTCCCAAATATTACTATCCAAATCCGCCATATACTAGAATTCGCTGTTGTTTTGCGACATACCTGACTCGTTGTCCCGTTTGGAACCCAGCAACTCTAACTGGTCTACCCTAATTATCGGGAGCGATCGATTAGCTCCTGTAGTGCGGTCTTGCCAGCGATCGAACTTTAAGGAGCCTGTCACACCAATTTGAGCGCCTTTGCGAACATAGTCAGCAGCCACCTGCGCTACTTTATCCCAGAGTTCGAGAGTGAACCAGTCTGGTTCGTCACTATTGCGCGATCGCCGCCTCACTGCCAGCGTCAACCTACACTTAACTTTACCCGATTCAAAATATTTTACGTCCGGGTCGCCACCGACACGACCGATTAAAGTCACAACATTAATACTCATAAGATTTTTCAGGAATGTGGTCGATCGATAGTGTAGTTGAAATTTCCTAGCTGCGCGCCGACATCCAAAGCTCACTGAAAATGGCAATGGAAACGACACTAATACTAGCTTCATCCTGATCTTACACCCACTTACCAGAACATACTGATTGTGATGGAAGCGGTAACAAAAAGGAGTCGAAGTGCAACAATGTAGAGTTTTGACCAAAAAAGTGGGATACAAGCCCCGTCGTCTTAGGACGGCTTAATGATATGCTGTTGATAGGGTTAAACTCTTCTCCCTCTGGACTCAAGACACGTTGAAACAGCTACGTTGAGGGTAGACGCAGAGAAAGCTATAAGGGCAATGGTCTAAAATCCAACCTGGAAGCATAAAAGTCTTTGTTTGTGGACAGAGTAGTCGCCCTAGGGCATTGGGAGACTCTAAACGGACGCCGAGAGACTGTAAGACTGGCTTGCCAGCAAGACCCGATGAAGCGCCAAGAATCACCACACTTTCAGGGTGGTGAGTATGTCAATAGACTCAGGATGAAAAACGTAATATAATCCACCTCGGTTACACTTTTGTAACAACATTATTATTGCACACAATTGTATTTTAGTTTGGGGGGGTACAAATCAGTGGGTCTTCTCAATCGATTTTCATTATCTAGAAACGATATGGGTATCGACCTCGGTACTGCTAACACACTCGTTTATGTATCTGGCAAAGGTATAGTTCTCCAAGAACCTTCTGTAGTCGCGATCGACCAAGACCTGAAAATACCTCTGGCTGTGGGAGAAGAAGCTAAAAAAATGCTTGGGCGCACGCCTGGGAACGTGATAGCAGTTCGTCCACTCCGCGACGGGGTGATTGCCGATTTTGATATGGCGGAGCTCATGCTCAAGACTTTTATCAGCAGGGTTCGTGGTAAAACCTTGTCCCAGCCTCGGATCATTATTGGCATCCCCAGCGGTATCACTGGTGTAGAGAGACGGGCGGTGATTGAAGCGGCAACTCAAGCTGGTGCTAGCGAGGTTCGCTTAATTGATGAACCAATAGCTGCTGCGATCGGCGCAGGACTCCCTGTGAGCGAGGCAACAGGTAATATGATTATCGACATCGGCGGGGGTACGACGGAAGTTGCGGTTTTGAGTTTGCAGGGTACTGTCATCAGCGAGTCAGTCCGGGTTGCCGGCGACGAACTCAACGAGGCGATTATCCAATACGTCAAAAAAGTTCACAATTTGGTCATCGGCGAACGCACTGCTGAAGAAATTAAAATTCAGGTGGGTTCAGCATATCCAACTCCCGAAGATAACGAGGTGGTGATGGAAGTGCGCGGTTTGCACTTGCTGTCTGGTCTACCACGAACTGTTACTATTAAAGGCCCTGAAATTCGCGAAAGTATGTCGGAACCGCTTTCAGTAATTGTGGAAGCTGTCAAACGTACTTTGGAGCGCACACCCCCGGAATTAGCGGCAGATATTATCGACAGAGGAATCATGCTTGCTGGTGGTGGAGCTCTGATGAGAGGTTTAGATACCCTGATCAGCCACGAAACAGGAATTGTGACTCACGTTGCAGCAGACCCTCTGTGCTGCGTGGTTTTGGGAGCTGGTAGGGTATTGGAAAACAAAATGCTAGAACGGGTTTTTAGCGGGCAGTCGCGGTAATTGTAGTTAACAAATTTGGGATTTTGGATTTAGGAATTCGGCTGCCATCTAAACTCTAAAATCCTAACCAAACAATTTTAAAGTTTGAAATTATGCTAAAAAACACATTCCGTAGATGGTGGGATCTGCGATTGCCAATTACACTTTTAGGTTTAGCTCTAACTGTTGCTTGGGGAGTTCGGCAAACACAAGGTGCGGCAATTTTTGAAGCCTACAATTTTGTGACTCGCCCGTTTCATGCCAACGGCTCTGAGCAAGAACAGCTAATCTTGGCGCGGACTCAGGAATTGCAAGCGCAGGTATTAGAATTAGAAACTCAAAATCAGAAACTAAAAGAGCTGTTAAATTTTGTTTCTGCCAATAAAATCAAAGGGGTTGTAGCTCCGATTATTGGTCGCAGCGCTGACCATTGGTGGCAGCAAGTAACTTTGGCTAGGGGCAGTAATGATGGGATTAAACCTGATTTTACTGTGATGGGCACAGGGGGTTTGGTCGGTCGGGTTGTCAGTGTTACTCCTAATACTAGCTTGGTGCTTTTAATCAGTGACCATACGAGTCAATTAGGTGTGGCAGTGACTCGCACTCGCCATATGGGTTTTCTACGCGGTAAAGGCAAAAATCAAGCTGTGATGGAATTTTTTGATAATGTTCCTAATGTTAAACCTGGGGATGTGGTTTCAACTTCTTCTTTCAGTCAGTTGTTTCCTGCTAGTTTGCCAGTGGGAAAAGTGGTTTCGGTGGATATGAATAAAACTCCGGCTCCTGAAGCTGTGATTGAGTTTTCTGCACCGATCAATGCTCTGGAGTGGGCGGTGGTTTATCCTCACTCTAAGGACACATCTAAGGAAGTAGAGCAAAAGGCTGCTGATGCTCAAACTTCTGCACCAATCGGGGGAGTAGAGAAGAAATGAAGTCTTTACCTCGGATGTCTGCGCGATCGCGTCAATTTCTCAACTTTAGCATCACATTTACTTCTGCGCTTCTATGTTTGCTGATTTTGCCAACTCGAATGCCGGGAATGGAACTGCTGGGAATCGGCCCAAACTGGGTGTTAATGTGGGTGGTAGCTTGGAGTATTAAGCGGAAACGCACAATTTTGGGAGCCGCGATTATGGGGCTGATTTTGGGATTTTTGCAAGATGCGATGACGGCTCCTCATCCCAGCCACGCGGTGAGTCTGGTGATTGTGGCGGTGCTGACGGTTGTTTTGTTGAAAACTTGGTCGATTCCGGCTGATATTGTGGAGAGAGATCCGATTCCGATCGCGTTAATTGTGTTTGGGATGGCGATGTTGGCGGAAACGGTGATGGGGATTCAATTTTTTGCGATGGGCGATCGGGCTTTAATGGAAGTTTCGGTTTATCATCAACGAGTTGCTTTGTCTTCTGCGATTCTCAGCAGTCTCTGGGTTCCGGTGCTTTATTTTCCCCTCAATCGTCTGTGGGAAATGACCAAGACTTTGGAAAAATATTAATTATCTATCTTGCCGTGCTGCTGGTCTATTTCCTGAATTTCTTTAATTACCCGCGCTTTGCTGGCGATTAAATGTTCTTTCATTGCTTCCCCAGCGGCGGCTGGATTCTGTTCGCTGACAGCTTGATAAATGCGGCGGTGTTCGCTGCGGATTTCCAATACTCCCGGATTGTATTCCATTGTGCGGAGCCGCACTAAGATCATTTTGTCAAATACCTGATCTAACAAAGTTACCAACCAAGAATTGCCGGAACTTTGGGCTAGCAAGCGGTGAAATTGATAATCTGCGTACAACAATTGATAGTTTGTCAGTTCGCCCGATCGCGCCTGTGTGTTATTTTCTGCTTGTAGGACGATCGACTCTAGTTGTTGCAATTGAGTCAGTGTCGCATTTTGACTGGCCCCGGTGGCTGATAATTGTTCCAAAGCAATGCGACAATCGTAAAGATCCGCAGCATCGGCGATCGACAGTGTAGCAACCCGCAATCCATGATGCGGATCTGCCGTCACTAAATTCTCTCGTTGCAGTTGGCACAAAGCTTCTCTCACCGGAGTCCGGCTGACGTTGAGCATTTCGGCCAGTTGTGTTTCGATCAAGCGTTCTCCGCCTGCTAATTCCCCCGACAGGATAGCAGTGCGGAGAGCTTGGTAAGTTTGTTCGTGGAGGGATTGAGTGCGGCGAATCGCGCGAAATGACAAAGCCAAAATCAGTTATCCTTTAGTTAAAAGTACAGAAATATAGACTTTTGTTAAAAATTGTTGATTCAGCCTCATATCTCAGATTTTTATGTTAAGTAACAGGAGGTTTTGGCTGACTCGTTTTCAATGATACAGCAAATTGACGCTGGTGTAGCATGACTGTCGGGAAAGCGCCCGAAATTCGGTTGCATCGGACATCTTGCACGCCTTGTCAATAAGCGGGTTATTTGGAGGTTATTCGTGGGAGGGGGCGGGTTTATTTAACCTGTTTGCTACGTTTTTACTCCTTGGCGAACCCGCCCCTACAGGTGATGGGGAACGGTGCAATATTTCAGTTAAGATTTACGCGCCAACATCACGATCGTCCATCCTGTAGATACTGTCTTGACCTGTCAAGGGGTAGCAGTCAAATAATTAGGATCGA
>NZ_NXIB02000216.1 GCF_002412335.2 Tychonema bourrellyi FEM_GT703 | reverse complement strand
CTCCCCTCTCCCCCTCTCCTCTGTGATTCCTTAGTTTTTGCTTCGGCAATCAGCTATTATTAAGAGATTATGTTGCTAAGTCTTAACTACTAAATAACTGTGGTATATAAGTTGATTGCTTAATATCCTCCCCGCCATGAATGCGGGAGTATCGCGGAGAATTCCATGACTGCTAATCAGCCTGATCTGGAAAACACACCCGACTCGATCGCACTACCCGCGATCGACCCGGCAGAGCAAAACACAGTAGAAGCCCCCTTTCCGATCGTTGGGATTGTCGCCTCAGCAGGTGGGTTAGAAGCATTCAGGAAGTTACTGGGCCACTTACCAGCGGATACGGGGATGGCGTTTGTGCTGATTCAGCATTTAGCCCCCGATCACAAAAGTCTGCTGACTGAAATTCTCGCCAAAACGACGCAAATGCCTGTCAGTCAGGTGACAAATGGGACGACTGTAGAACCCAATCAGGTATATATAATTCCGCCCAACACCAAGATGACACTCGTGGAAGGGGTGCTGAAACTAACGCCTCGCGAGAAAGTTTATGGAAAATATATGCCGGGAGATGCGTTTCTCGTGTCCTTGGCAGCCGATCGCGGACACAAGTCAATGGCTGTAGTATTATCCGGGGGAGACGGAGATGGTTCGCTGGGAATCAAGGCAATCAAAGCGGCCGGAGGCGTGACATTTGCTCAATGCGAAGCCTCGGCAAAAGTCGATAGTATGCCCAATACCGCAGTGGCCACAGGTGATGTAGACTTTGTTCTGCCCCCTCAACAAATTGCTGAAGAACTGGCAAATCTCAGTGCCAATCCCTGGATTTCTTGCCAGATCCCGACCATCGCGGTTGCAGAATTACCCGAACTGAAAGATGTCCGGGCAACTATTTTGGGACTGCTGCGATCGACCACAGGCGTTGACTTCACCCACTACAAAGTCGCTACGATCGATCGACGCATCCAGCGACGGATGCTGTTGTATAAACTGGATAGATTGGAAGATTACGCCAAATATCTGCGAGAATATCCGGCTGAAATCCAGGCCCTGTATCAAGAAATCCTGATCCACGTCACCAGCTTTTTCCGCGATCCCGAAGTTTTTCAACGCCTAAAAGAGCTGGTTTTGCCCACGATTACCCACAATAAATCGGCAAAGAATCCCATACGGATTTGGGTAGCGGGATGTTCCACGGGAGAAGAAGTTTACTCGATCGCCATTTGTTTGTTAGAGTTTTTGGGCGATCGAGCTCCCCTCCCACAGATCCAGATTTTTGCCACAAATATTAGCGAAGCGGCGATCCACAAAGCGAGATCTGGCTTCTACTCAGAAAACCAGATGATCGACGTTTCAGCAGAGAGACGTACTCGCTTCTTTATTCTCGAAGGAGCAGGCTATAGAATTAACAAAAGTGTACGCGAACTGTGTATATTTGCTAGACAAAACTTAGGCAGTGACCCGCCTTTTTCCAATCTGGATTTAATTAGCTGTCGCAATGTGCTGATTTACTTGGCAGAGCCGTTACAAAAACGAGTGATTCCGATTTTTCATTACAGTCTTAACCAGACAGGATTTCTCCTATTAGGCACTTCTGAAAGTATCGGAAAATTCTCATACTTGTTTAATTCTGTGCACACAAAATGCAAAATTTATGCTCGAAAATTGACTGAGAATAATCCTATATTTTCGTTTACGACGAGTTCTTACCCCGTTGCTAGAGTAGATGAATCTGAGCAAATTAATAAAAATGATCCAAATACGTTGGACTTACAGCGATACACAGACGAACTGATTTTGAATCGCTATGCCCCACCAGGTGTGGTCGTCAACGAGCAGATGAACATTCTGCAAGTGCGGGGAGACACTAATGCTTACTTGAGACTGACACCAGGAATTCCCAGCTTAAACTTGATGACAATGGCAAGGGAGGGCTTGCTGATCGAGCTTCGCACTGCAATTTATCAGGCACTGATGCAGAATGTAATTGTGAGAAAAGAAAGGGTAACGGTTGAACCGGGCGAGGGAGAGAGTTTCGTCAATATTCAGGTGATTCCGTTCCAGCCTGCGACTGTCGAAAAAAACTACTTTTTGATTTTATTTGAAGAGGTTTTACCCACTGCGATTAACCTCAGTACCGTCAGTTCTGAGAGTGTGGAGACTACTGATTTAGAGCGCGAGATTGTGTGGCTGAGACAGGCACTTGCAACGGCTAATGAAGAAAAAAAATCGGTTCAAGCCAATCTGCAAGCGGTGATTCTGGATCAGGAAAATCTCAACCAAGACATCAAAGTTGCCAACGAAGAAATCCTATCGAGCAACGAGGAGTTGCAAAGCACCAACGAGGAACTAGAAACTGCCAAAGAAGAGATTCAAGCCACCAATGAGGAACTCACCACCACTAACGAGGAACTTCGTAGTCGAAATTTTGAACAATATGAGGTCAATAATGACCTGATAAATTTGCTTGCCAGTATCAATATTCCGATTTTAATCCTGGCAAACGATTTGCAGATTCGACGGTTTACGCCAATGGCACAGCAACTTTTTAATCTGATTCCTACAGATATTGGACGACCTTTTAGCGATATTCGCTCGACTCTTGATGTTCCAGATTTGTCAGCGATGATTTTGGAGGTGATTGATACTCTCCACACGAAAGAACAGGAAGTCAAAACTCTAGATGGATATTGGTATATCCTCCGCATTCGTCCTTATCGCACGACGGAAAATCGGATTGACGGTGTGGTAATGGTTTGGATCGATATTGATGCTCTGAAACGCAGTGCCAAAACCTTAGAGTTAGCCCGAAATTATGCTGAAACAATCGTCGAAACTGTGCAAACGCCTTTAGTTGTGCTGGATGCTGATTTACAAGTGAATACAGCCAATCGATCGTTCTATGAAACATTTCAGGTTTCATCCCCAGAAACATCGCATATTTCGCTGTTTGAGTTGGGAAATGGGCAATGGAATATCCCGCAACTGCGATCGATCTTGGAAGAGATTCTGGTGAGTGATGTTGAGCTTCACAATTTTGAGTTAGATCACGTATTTGAGCAGATTGGGCAGAAAACTATGCTGCTGAATGCTTGTAAACTGCAACGCGAAGATCAAGGTTTAATGATTTTGTTGTCGATCGAGGATATCACCGATCGCAGACAGTTTGAATTAGATCGATCGCAGCTATTGCAGCAAGAACAGTCAGCCCGTCAACAAGCAGAAAGCAGTAACCGGGCGAAAGATGAATTTTTGGCGAATCTCTCCCACGAGCTCCGCAATCCCCTGACTCCGATTCTGGGATGGGCAAAACTGCTGCGCTCCGGTAAGCTGAATGAAGCAGCCGTGACTCGCGCCCTAGATATAATTGAGCGGAGTGCGATCGCCCAAACTCAGTTAATTGAAGATATTCTGGATATTTCCCGGATTACGAGTGGTAAGCTGAATCTCGATACGAGTCCGATCGATCTGGTTGTAGTGGCGCAAAGTGCGATCGAAGGGGTGCAATTATCAGCGGATGCCAAAAACATCCAAATGCTTGCTCAGTTGAGTTCTGCGACGGTTTTAGGCGACGCTAATAGATTGCAACAAGTCCTGTGGAATCTGCTATCTAACTCGATTAAGTTTACTCCATCGGGTGGACGAGTGGAAATTGTCTTAGAGGCGATCGACAGTCACGCTCAAATTCGAGTCAGCGACACCGGAAAAGGCATTTTGGCAGAATTTTTGCCCTATATATTCGATCGTTTCCATCAAGGTGATTCTAGCACCACCAAGGCTAATCAAGGGCTAGGATTAGGTTTGTCGATCGTGCGTCATTTAGTCGAACTTCATGGCGGTACGGTGCAAGCCGAAAGTCCGGGTGAGGGACAAGGAACTACAATGACTGTGAGGTTGCCGCTAGTTTCAATAGCCCAGGAATTGACACCGCCGAGTAATTTAGAACCGACTGTATTTACGTCATCGGTAAACGCCTCAACAGATTACATCCGCTCCCTTGAAGGTTTGCATATCTTAAGTGTAGATGATGATGCCGATACCCGTGAGTTATTGAAATTTGTGCTGGAAGACTATGGGGCCGAGGTAGAGACGGTTGGATCTGCAAAAGAGGCGATCGCCGCTTTGACTGAAAACCTTTATGACGTGCTAATCTCCGATATTGGAATGCCGGGGGAAGATGGGTATTCCTTGATTCAACAAGTGCGATCTCTTGATGCCGCAGCGGGTGGAAACATTCCAGCCATTGCACTTACAGCTTATGCTAGTGATGGAGAACGAATAAAGGCGATCGATATTGGTTTCAACAAGCATATTGCCAAGCCGGTGAAGCCAATTCAACTAGCATTAATTGTGGCGGAATTAGCGGGAAGATTTTAATTCGTAGGGACACAACAATGTTGTGTCGTAATTAGCAGAGTAGGGTAGGGTGCGTCGCTGCCGACAATCCCGACTATTGACAGCAATTCAGTAGCGACGCACCCTACAGCTACTATGGCATGATTTTTGAGAATTGGTATAAGAATTGCCAAAAATAGCGCAATATGAGAAGATATCAAAAATATAGAATTATAGGAGTTTTCATCTTTGGTAACTATTAAATGTCGGGGCATTACCTTCTCTAATATTCAAGCCATAATCTTTGACAAAGATGGCACTCTAGAGGATTCTCAAGAATTTTTGAGACATTTAGGGCTGAAGCGATCGCGCCTCGTAGACGCTCAAATTCCCGGTGTTGGAGAGCCATTACAAATGGCTTTCGGCATCGAAGCTGGTAAAATCGATCCCACGGGTTTGATGGCAGTCGGTAGCCGCAAAGAAAACGAAATTGTGGCGGCGGGATATATTGCCGAAACTGGCAGAGGATGGATAGAATCTTTAGCTATTGCTCAACGTGCTTTTGATGAAGCCGACCAAATGTTAAAAAATAGTCCACCTTCTCCTTTGTTTGTGGGCAGTTTGGAAGTATTGAAATCACTCTCGGAAGCTGGTTTGAAACTGGGAATTCTTTCGGCTGCGACAACAGAAGCAGTGGAAAAATTCGTGAAAACTTACCAATTAAGCGATTACATTCAGTTAGAAATGGGTGTCGATTCGGTGCAACTCAACAAACCAGATCCTCGACTATTTTTGTTAGCTTGTGAGAGACTGGGAGTAGATCCCGCAGCAACTTTGATGGTGGGAGATTCGGCGGGGGATATTCAGATGGGTAGAGATGCTGGCGCGGCGGGTTGTATTGGGATTTGTTGGGGCGCGGCGGAGGTTAGTCATTTGGAAAAGGCTGATGTGGCGATCGCATCTTTGGATGAAATTAAGTAGAAGGAAGAAGGAATAAGGAA
>NZ_NXIB02000215.1 GCF_002412335.2 Tychonema bourrellyi FEM_GT703 | reverse complement strand
TCTAGATATTGTTGATTTTACTCGATCGCCTAAAAGATCTCAAATGGGTTCTATAAGGGTGATATGGATGAGTTGGTGGAAAAGTCGCTCCGCCAATCTTATTTGTGGGATGAGGTGAAGGATAAGCTAAAGCAAAGTGGTTTTTCGCTTTCGGGTGGCCAGCAGCAGCGTTTGTGTATTGCTAGGGCGATCGCAATTAATCCTGATGTAGTATTGATGGATGAACCTTGTGCTTCTCTTGACCCGATTTCTACTGTGAAAATTGAGGAGTTGATGCGGGAACTGAAAGAGAAGTATACGATCGTGATTGTTACTCACAATATGCAGCAGGCTTCTCGCGTTTCTGATATGACTGCTTTTTTCAATGCTAAGCTTTCTGATGATGGGAAACGGTTTGGCTATCTTGTTGAGTGCGACAATACTGAGGTGATTTTCCAGAATCCCAAGGAGGAGTCTACTATGGAATATGTCAGCGGTCGTTTTGGTTGATTTGTGGTAAGGATCGCAGATTAAATAACCTGTGTAGGTTGGGTTGCCCTTCGACGGAGTTTATGCTGAGCCCTTCGACTACGCTGAGGATAAACTACGTCGAAGTGCTCAGGAACGGCGTAGCCGAAGTGCTCAGGAACCGGGACGAAACCCAACGCCCTGGGAATGTTGGGTTTCATGCTTCAACCCAACCTACGGAAGTCAATGTTATTTAATTCTCAATCCTAAGTGACATATTTGACTATTTTTCTGAACAGGCAAGATGCCTGTTCCACAATTAGATTCCCGACTGCTTTGAGAAGTCGGGAATCTTTGTGTTTTATCCTAATTTAGCGGAACATACTGCTAACGGAACTATCTTCGTGAATTCGCCAAATAGTTTCTCCTAGCAAGTTGGCTACCGAAAGCACGGTCAATTGCGGGAAACGCTTCTCTTCTGGT
The DNA here is from genome assembly GCF_002412335.2 of Tychonema bourrellyi FEM_GT703. Classification (GTDB taxonomy): domain Bacteria; phylum Cyanobacteriota; class Cyanobacteriia; order Cyanobacteriales; family Microcoleaceae; genus Microcoleus; species Microcoleus bourrellyi. Next base: position 4,424 of record NZ_NXIB02000215.1, on the reverse strand, counting down.
ACGGGAATTGTATTTGTGACAATTACTTCTTCCAAGACGCCACTGGACAAACGCTCGATCGCCGGAGGTGAAAAAACTGCATGAGTAGCACAAGCATAAACCTGTCTTGCACCTTCGCGCCGTAACAATTTCGCCCCTTCACAAATCGTGCCCGCAGTATCGATCATATCGTCCACTAACACCGCTGTTTTGCCTCTGACATCCCCGATGACGTTCATCACTTCGGCGACGTTGTGAGCTTGACGGCGCTTGTCAATAATTGCTAGTGGCGCGTCATTTAGTTTTTTGGCAAAAGCTCTAGCCCTGGCGACTCCGCCGACATCGGGCGAAACCACTACAATATCGGTCAATTGCTTGCTCTTGAGATAATCTAGGAGTATGGGGGACCCGTAAACGTGGTCGAAGGGAATATCAAAATAACCTTGAATTTGAGCGGAGTGCAAATCCATCGCCAAAATGCGACCAGCCCCAGCTTCGGTAATTAAATTAGCGACTAATTTGGCGGTAATTGATTCTCTGCCGGCGGTTTTGCGATCGGCTCTAGCATACCCATAGTAAGGAATTACGGCTGTAACTTGCCTTGCCGAAGCGCGGCGACAAGCATCGATCATGATCAACAATTCCATGAGACGATCGTTGACTGGACAGCAAGTTGGCTGAATCAAGTAAACATCGCAACCCCGAATCGATTCTTGAATTTGAACGTAGAGTTCCCCATCAGAGAACCGCTTGCGAACCATCGGCCCCAAATCGATCCCCAGATAACGTGCCACCTCTTGGGCGAGGGGAACGTTAGCAGAACCTGAGAATAGCCGCAAACGATCGTGAGGGGAAACCGACTGTTCGGGTAGCGGAAGCGGTAAAGTAGCAGAACGGATCACAGCAGGCCTCTTGCAAGACGTTTATTTTATGGCTATCCTACCATGTGAAACTATAAATATGCACCAGTAAATTTTGGTAAGTTTTAGAGGTGCGAAGGAAAAATTTTATACAATGTCTAATTTTTTTTAGTCTTCGATCGAGCTTTGCACCTATCAAAATTGAATACACTTGCAAAAAACTGAAAAAAAAGTTAAGAATCTGAGGGATAGTCTAGATTTTTGAGATTAGCAAAGCAAGGTTGAAATCGATGAGCTTAAAAGAACGAATTGACGCAGAAATCAAAGCAGCTATGAAGTCCAAGGACAAAGTTCGCTTGGAAACTGTTCGTGGGATCAAGAAATTTATCCTCGAAAAAGAAGTCAGCGTTCGTCCTTCGGGACAAGAGGGGCTGACGGAAGCTCAGGAAATGGAAATTTTGGTGCAAATAGCGAAACAGCGCCGGGATTCGATCGAACAATACCGCAAAGGTGGCCGCGAAGATTTGGTGGCGCAAGAGGAGGCGGAGTTGGTAATTCTTGAGGAGTATTTGCCGCAGCAGATGTCTGATGAAGAGATCAGTGGAGTGATTGACGAAGTTATTGCGTCGGCGGGTGCGACTTCTGCTAAGGAGATGGGAAAGGTGATGGGGGCGGCGATGCAGCAGCTTAAAGGTAAGGCTGATGGTAAGAAAATTCAAGATATGGTGAAAGCTAAGCTTAATCCTTAGTCATTAGTCATTAGTCATTGGTCATTGGTCATTGGTCATTAGTCATTGGTCATTAGTCATTGGTCATTGGTCATTGGTTCAGAACGAAGAATGTAGGGGCAAACCCCCCGTGGTTGCCCCTCTCCTTAAATTTATCAAAAAAATTGGTTTCTGAAAGTTGCGTAAAAAAACGTAAGATGCTAACTTTGGTCGGGACTGGGAACTAAAGGCTGTGAAGTATGATATTGAGACTGAAAAACCCAGGATGTTAAGTCTCTCAGCGATCGTCTATTTTTAAACATTGTCTACTTAAATTTATGCAGCCACCTATTGCTATTGGAACTATTCTACAAAACCGTTACCGCTTGCTGAATATTTTAGGTCAAGGAGGATTTGGCCGGACTTATTTGGTGGAAGATTTGGGACGGTTTCAAGAACGTTGCGCCCTGAAGGAGTTTATTCCGGTGCAAAGTGGGCCTTATGTTTTGGAAAAGTCGAAGGAATTGTTTCAAAGAGAGGCGGCGATTCTTTATCAAATTCAGCACCCGCAAATTCCGCAGTTTCGGGCAATGTTTGAGGAGGGTCAGCGTTTGTTTTTGGTGCAGGATTATGTGGAAGGGATGACTTATCGGGAATTGTTGCTCGATCGCGCTTCAACAGGCCGCACATTCAATGAAACTGAAGTTTTGGTGTTTATCCGCCAAATGTTGCCTGTGTTGGCTCACATCCACGCACGGGGGATCATTCACCGTGACATTTCGCCGGAAAACATTATCCGCCGTGAAAACGACCAAATGCCTGTGCTGATTGACTTTGGGGTGGTGAAGGAACTAGCTACGAAAGTGCAGTCTCCTGAAGGTACGGTCCACGCAACAACTGTGGGTAAAATTGGCTACGCACCGATCGAACAATTGCAAAGTGGACGAGCCACAGCCAGCAGCGATTTGTATGCTTTAGCTGTAACTGCGATCGTGCTGCTGACGGGGAAAGAACCACAGGAATTGCTGGATCAAACTACCCTGCTGTGGAATTGGCAGCAGAAAGTGCAGGTGAGCACGGATTTTGCTTTGGTGTTAAATCGGATGTTGAATCGGAGTCCAGTCGATCGCTATCAGTCAGTTAGCGAAGTGGCTCAAGCACTGGATGGACAAATTAATCCCTATGCTAACCCTCAAAGTGTAGCTCCGACTCAGCCACCAATGTCGTCTAATGTTTCGCAGGTAGCAACGGTAGCTGTGGGTAGGCGGCCAGATGCGATCGCCCAAAGTTCCCATCCGCAAAACCAGCCAGATCCAGTCATCAAGCCTGGGAGCGACTCTTTGTGGGACAATCCAATGGCTGCGATCGGGCTTGGTGCAGGTTTGGTCATCTTGACAGGCTTCGGTTCCTGGGCTTTGGTAGGTTCATTTCTGAATAAGGGGTCACAGCCAACCCAGACTCCACCAGCACTCACAAGTCCCACCCCAGAACCATTGCCGACACGAACCCCAGAACCATTGCCGACACCAACTCCAGAACCATTAGCGACACCAACTCCAGAACCAATCCCAGAACCAAGCCCAGAACCAAGCCCAGAACCAAGCCCAGAACCAAGTCCAGAACCAAGCCCAGAACCAAGTCCAGAACCAATTCCAGAACCAAGTCCAGAACCAATTCCAGAACCGTCGCCAACTCCCACCCCGGAACCGAAACCAACTCCCGCCCCGACTCCGACACCCAAACCAACTCCGACACCAACTCCACCACCAAAACCAACTCCCGCGCCCAAACCAACTCCGGCACCAACTCCGGCACCAACTCCCGCGCCAGTTGAAAATCCGGCACCAACTCCCGCGCCAGTTGAAAATCCGGTACCAACTCCCGCGCCAGTTGAAAATCCAACACCATCACCGGCGCCAGTTGAAAATCCAACACCATCACCGGCTCTTTAAAGCGTCCCACGGACGCGGAGCACCCGTTATGGATGAAAGAAACTCATTCTCCCCCTCTCCCATTCTCCCCTTCTCCCCTTCTCTTGAGAGTTTTTAACTAGGATTTGGGATGAGTTTCTTAGGAGGCTTCTGGCAAAATTCTCTTAGACTAAAGTTGAGCCAATTACCCATTACCTATTAGCTATTCATGAACTCGCTGCTAATTACTGGAACTGATACCGACGCGGGCAAAACTGTTTTGACGAGTGCTCTGGCTGCTTATTGGCAAATGTATTTTTCCGATCGCACTTTGGGTATTATGAAGCTGTTGCAAACGGGAAGGGGCGATCGGGAACTCTACACCCGTTTATTTGCCCTCGACCAATCCCCCGAAGAACTCAACCCGCTGCACTTCAACGCGCCTCTAGCACCCCCGATTGCCGCTGAACGAGAAGGCAGGCATATCGAACTAGAAAAGGTGTGGACGACGCTGCAAAGCCTCAATGAGCGCAAGGATTTTGTGTTGGTGGAGGCTTTGGGGGGACTGGGTTCCCCTGTCACGCGGGAACTGACGGTGGCTGATATTGCCAGGGATTGGCGCATGAGGGGGGTTTTGGTGGCACCTGTGAGATTAGGTGCGATCGGGCAAATTGTAGCAAATGTGGCTCTCGCCAGACACAGTGGCTTTAAGCTCAAAGGGATTATCCTGAACTGTGTTCAAGCTGCTTCTGAGCAAGAAATTGCGGATTGGGCCCCGATCGATTTAATTGAGTCATTAACTCAAATACGTGTTTTGGGTATTTTGCCACATTTAGATGCTCCAAATGACCTGACTAAATTAGCTAAAGCTGCTTCACAATTAGATTTAGAACGATTGCTGCATGGGGTGAATTTGATTCCTACAAAATAACGGGAATTGTGAATCGGGCATGGGGCATGGGGCATGG
>NZ_NXIB02000214.1:2500-5459 GCF_002412335.2 Tychonema bourrellyi FEM_GT703 | reverse complement strand
TTTCACAAAACGCTTGACAACACCTTGCGAAGTAAGTATATTAATAAAGCGCCGGAAGAGAAGCGATTCACCGAAACGCGCGCTGAACCTAGAAAAAAGAATAGTTTGAAAGCTTAAAGCAATATTAACCTCGTCAAAAAATTAACAGATAGAGAGTGAAAGCGAAAGCCTGAACTCAATATCGCAAACAACGAGAAGAATGTCAAGGTAAAAATCCAAGTCATGAGATAGAAATATCGAGGGCGTTGAAAATAACTTGATTGAGAGCTAAAAAAAACAATCCAAAACGGAGAGTTTGATCCTGGCTCAGGATGAACGCTGGCGGTCTGCTTAACACATGCAAGTCGAACGGAATCCGCAAGGATTTAGTGGCGGACGGGTGAGTAACGCGTGAGAATCTACCTTCAGGACGGAGACAACAGTTGGAAACGACTGCTAACCCCCGATGTACCGAAAGGGCAAATATTTATAGCCTGAAGAAGAGCTCGCGTCCGATTAGCTAGTTGGAGAGGTAAAAGCTCACCAAGGCGACGATCGGTAGCTGGTCTGAGAGGACGATCAGCCACACTGGGACTGAGACACGGCCCAGACTCCTACGGGAGGCAGCAGTGGGGAATTTTCCGCAATGGGCGAAAGCCTGACGGAGCAAGACCGCGTGGGGGAAGAAGGCTCTTGGGTTGTAAACTCCTTTTCTCTGGGAAGAACAAAATGACGGTACCAGAGGAATCAGCATCGGCTAACTCCGTGCCAGCAGCCGCGGTAAGACGGAGGATGCAAGCGTTATCCGGAATGATTGGGCGTAAAGCGTCCGCAGGTGGCAGTTCAAGTCTGCTGTCAAAGACCGGGGCTCAACCTCGGAAAGGCAGTGGAAACTGAACAGCTAGAGTATGGTAGGGGCAAAGGGAATTCCTGGTGTAGCGGTGAAATGCGTAGAGATCAGGAAGAACATCGGTGGCGAAGGCGCTTTGCTGGACCATAACTGACACTCAGGGACGAAAGCTAGGGGAGCGAATGGGATTAGATACCCCAGTAGTCCTAGCCGTAAACGATGGATACTAGGTGTTGTCTGTATCGACCCGGACAGTGCCGTAGCTAACGCGTTAAGTATCCCGCCTGGGGAGTACGCACGCAAGTGTGAAACTCAAAGGAATTGACGGGGGCCCGCACAAGCGGTGGAGTATGTGGTTTAATTCGATGCAACGCGAAGAACCTTACCTGGTCTTGACATGTCGAGAATCCTGCAGAGATGCGGGAGTGCCTTCGGGAACTCGAACACAGGTGCTGCATGGCTGTCGTCAGCTCGTGTCGTGAGATGTTGGGTTAAGTCCCGCAACGAGCGCAACCCTCGTGTTTAGTTGCCATCATTAAGTTGGGAACTCTAAACAGACTGCCGGTGACAAACCGGAGGAAGGTGGGGATGACGTCAAGTCAGCATGCCCCTTACGTCCTGGGCTACACACGTACTACAATGGTAGGGACAGAGGGCAGCCAACTCGCGAGAGAGAGCTAATCCCGTAAACCCTGCCTCAGTTCAGATTGCAGGCTGCAACTCGCCTGCATGAAGGCGGAATCGCTAGTAATCGCAGGTCAGCATACTGCGGTGAATCCGTTCCCGGGCCTTGTACACACCGCCCGTCACACCATGGAAGTTGGCCACGCCCGAAGTCATTACTCTAACCTTTCGGGGGGGAGGATGCCGAAGGCAGGGCTGATGACTGGGGTGAAGTCGTAACAAGGTAGCCGTACCGGAAGGTGTGGCTGGATCACCTCCTTTTAGGGAGACCATCTGACAGAAGACCGAACCTTAACTATAGGTCAAAGTCAGTCATCCCTGGTCGTTCGAGATAATAGAGTAGAAAGCTTTCAAACTATTTGATTGGTTCAGGCAATGGGCTATTAGCTCAGTTGGTTAGAGCGCACCCCTGATAAGGGTGAGGTCCCTGGTTCAAATCCAGGATGGCCCACCTGGAAAAAAAAGTAATGAACAGAAAGTGTCATGAGTAGTGAACCAAAAATTCACAAATCAAGAAACCCAAAATCAAAACTTGCTTAGTGGGGGTATAGCTCAGCTGGTAGAGCGCCTGCCTTGCACGCAGGAAGTCAGCGGTTCGAGTCCGCTTACCTCCACTCTCACTAGCCACGAATCGGAAAAACAGAAATCAGCACCTAGACCAGTGTATTAACTCGTCAGAATGCTGGAGTCTCGACTTCAGAAAGAACCTTGAAAACTGCATAGAAAATAAATCATCATCAAGCAGGTAAGTCATCCGATTCGTCGGAATATCTTACTAAAACGACCATCAAACAAAAAAAGTGGTCAAGTTACAAAGGGCTAACGGTGGATACCTAGGCACACAGAGGCGAAGAAGGACGTGGCGACCGACGATAAGCTCCGGGGAGCTGGAAGCAAGCATTGATCCGGAGATGTCCGAATGGGGCAACCCAGTAAGTACCAACTGAATAAATAGGTTGGTGCGGCGAACCCAGCGAATTGAAACATCTTAGTAGCTGGAGGAAGAGAAAGCAATAGCGATTTCCCAAGTAGTGGTGAGCGAACGGGAAACAGCCTAAACCAGAGGTTTTAACTTCTGGGGTCGTGGGACAGTCGAAAACGAACCTTAAAGCTAGACAAAGCAGTTGAAAGCTGCACCAGAGAAGGTGAAAGTCCTGTAGTCGAAAGTAGAGAGGACGTGACTGAATCCCGAGTAGCACGGGGCCCGTGAAATCCCGTGTGAATCAGCGAGGACCATCTCGTAAGGCTAAATACTACTGTGTGACCGATAGTGAACCAGTACCGCGAGGGAAAGGTGAAAAGAACCCCGGAAGGGGAGTGAAATAGAACATGAAACCGTTAGCTTACAAGCAGTGGGAGGACGATTAAACGTCTGACCGCGTGCCTGTTGAAGCATGAGCCGGCGAGTTATAGGCAGTGGCAGGTTAAGACCCTATGGGTCGCAGC
>NZ_NXIB02000213.1 GCF_002412335.2 Tychonema bourrellyi FEM_GT703 | reverse complement strand
ACGCACCCGATCGACTATGATGATAATTTATTTTCTGACAATTAATCCACCCTGCCTAGCCCCCCTTAAGAAGGGGGGGACAAGAGTCTTCTCAAAGTCCCCCTTCTTAAGGGGGATTTAGGGGGATCTGGACTCAGGTAAAAACGAGATTTTTCAAGGCTTTCAGACTTAAGTTGACACTAATGGGCAGTGCCGTTTCCCTACAATTAATTGGGGTAGGGACACTCCAAAAGCCGTGTCCTCTATATCATTCCGGTGCAACCGGAATTGATATCACTTCAAAAATTCAACCAACTCTTCCAACTTCAACCAAGCTTCGCCGCTCAACAAAATCTCCTTAGCCAAAACAACCCCAGCTTCGTGAGCACCCAAAGGAATCACACCTCCCACCTGAAAAGCCAAAGACGCATTCAAAGCCACAACATCCATTTGTGCCCGCGTTCCCTTACCCTGAAGAACATTCCGCAAAATCTCAGAATTTTCCTCAACATTTCCGCCTTTCAAAGAGTCGATCGCACAATGTGTCAATCCTACCTTCGTAGCATCCAAAGTAGTAACTTCTACTTTGCCATTCGACAAAACCGCCAAGTCTGAAACATCCCCCAAACCCGCTTCATCCAACTTTTCTCGGCCATGAATCACTACAGCCAATTCAGTCCCCAACTCACCCAAAGCTTCGGCAATAGTTGATACCAGACTCGGATCGAACACCCCGATTACCTGACCTGTAGGGCGCATAGGATTCACGAGGGGGCCCAAAAGGTTAAAAATAGTCCGCACCTTCAAAGTACGGCGCAGCGACGCTACAGCCTTGAGTGCGGGATGCCACCCAGGTGCAAATAAAAACGTGATACCCACGGAGTCTACCGCAGCTCTCACCCTTTCGGAATCCGCATTGAGGTTGACTCCCAGTGCTTCCAATACATCAGCAGAACCTACTTTACTTGATGCCGATCGATTTCCGTGTTTTGCGACTCGCACTTTGCCGGCGGCGGCGACAAAAGCCACAGCAGTTGAAATATTAAATGTGGAAGCGCCGTCGCCACCAGTACCACAAGTATCAATCAATTTCAGGTTTGGAACAATGCTCTGGGACTCGCCTGTGAGGGACTGAGACTGCAACACCTGAGCCATTCCGGCCAATTCTGGGGCAGAGATGCCTTTTGCTTGGAGGGCTGCTAGAATCGCGCCGGAGAGTACGGGGGGAATAGCCTCTGATAGCCATCCTTGCATTAAGTTGGCTGCTGTGGTGCGATCGAGCGATTGTCTGTCTAACAATTGTTGCAGCAAACTGGGCCACTGAGGAGAATCAGTCATCGGATTTTAGATTTTAGATTTTGGATTAAAGAATTGCACCCACAGCCTGTAACGTTGACAGGATGATGAGCATTTATACTACCACTGTTGCTCAATATGAATTTTTTGATACAACAATTGCCTCTGTGTTGTGGCAATTTCAAAAAGCAACACCAGTAGTATACAGAGTTACCGACCGTCAGCTATATTATTTATCAGGGAAGGTAATTAACACTAACTGACAACATCTGTGGCCAACCTTGAGCTTGATTGGCGGATTAGTTGCAAATTTACTTCATCGGCGTCTCGCCCATCGCCTCAAAGCCTACAGTTAGTGCTGTTGCTTGTTGCTTATTGGTGATTCTTGATTTTTGGTTGTTACTTATTGGTTGACATTATCGGTTAAGCTACTTACTTAACCACTAAAATATTACTAACAACCTCTCTAAAATATTCAATTTAAAGAAATAAACAGGGTATTAAAAAGTGAGGGATCAAAAAATGGAACACAAAGCAATGGACTGCCTGAACATGAAGGAGGCGCTACAGCAAATGGAAGCAAAGTATTATAGTATATTTGAAAATGCTATTTCCGGTATTTTTCAAACAACCCCTGAAGGGCGCTACCTCAGTGCTAACCCCGCCCTAGCTCGCATCTACGGGTACAATTCCACAGACGAAATGATGCTTGCCTTGACTGATATTAGCCACCAACTTTATGTCGAAACCCAGCGACGATCAGATTTTATTGCCGCTTTGCAAGAACATGATATTGTGTCCGATTTTGAGTCGCAGATTTATCGCCGAGACGGAACAATAATTTGGATTGCCGAAAATGCGCGGGCTGTTCGCGATCAAAATGGTGAATTGCTCTACTATGAAGGTTTTGTCGAAGATATCACCCAGCGCAAGCAAGCAGAATCTGGACTTAGAGAAAGCGAAGAACGCCTGCGGTTGGTAATTGAAAGTGTCAAGGATTACGCTATATTTATGTTAGATATTGACGGATATGTAGCTAGCTGGAATTCTGGAGCAGAAGGCATTTTTGGCTATAAATCCTATGAAGTAGTCGGCAAACATTCTGAGTGTTTTTACACCAAAGAAGGTCTGGAACTTAGTAAGCCTAAAGAAAAATTAGCAATAGCGATCGCAGAAGGTCGATATCACGATGAAGGCTTGCGGATTCGCAAGGATGGATCGCAATTTTGGACTAAAGTTATTGTGACTCCATTGCGTGATGAAAGCGGAGAGTTGCGCGGCTTTTCTCAAGTAATGCAGGACATTACTAAGCAAAAGCGGGCGGAAGAGGAAAGGATGCAGTTGATTACTTCTTTGCAGGAGTCGGAAAAAAAGTTTCGCACTCTGTACGAATCGACTACTGATGCGGTAATGTTGCTAGATGAAATAGGTTTTTTGGACTGCAATTCGGCTACTTTAAAATTGTTTGGCTGCAATACTGAATCAGAGTTTTGTGGCAAACATCCCTCGGAATTTAGCCCGCAAATGCAACCGAATGGGCAAGATTCCAGTAGTCTATCACAAGAGCGAATTAATGTGGCTTTGACAGCAGGCAGTTGCCGTTTTGACTGGATTCACTGTAGGTTAGATGGTTCGGAGTTTCCGGCTGAGGTGCTGCTTACTTGCATGGATATTGGCGGCAAAATTGGCTTGCAAGCTGTGGTGCGAGATATTACTGAGCGGGTGCAAGCAGAGGAGGCATTGAAGCACGCTAATGAGGTGTTGGAATGCCGAGTTAAAGAACGAACAAGTGAGTTGGAATCAGCTATTAAACAGTTGCGTTGGTCGGAAGAAAAATTTTCTAAGGCTTTTCGTTCGAGTCCAGATCCGATGACTATTACTACTTTTGCTGATGGGCGGTTAATTGAGGTTAATGATAGTTTTTTATCGATGATTGGTTATTCTTTAGAAGAGGCCCTACTTTATACAGTGCCACAATTAAATATTTGGGTAAAGCCAGAAGAAAGAGTCAAGTTTAGGAGCATTTTGCAAGAAAAAGGTGTGGTTCGCAATCACGAATACGAATTTCGTGTGAAGTCGGGTGCGGTGGTGGTGTGTTTGCTGTCAGCAGAGTTGATTGATTTGGATGGCGAACTCTGTATGCTGGCGGTGATGACGGATATTACCGATCGCAAACACGCAGAAGAAGCCCTACGGGAAAGCCAGCGGGCCTTGGCTACGCTGATGAGCAATTTGCCGGGAATGGCCTACCGTTTTCGCAATGATACCGATCGCAGTATGGAGTTTGTCAGCGAAGGTTGCTATGAGTTAGCTGGCTATTCCCCTGAAGAGTTTACCGGGACTAGGCAAATTTCTCTCTCAGAATTGACTCACCCGGACGATCGCGATACTTTTTGCAACGCCGTCGAAGTTGCTTTACGAGAAAATCGACCATATCAACTAACTTATCGTATTACCTCTAAAAGTGGGGAAGTGAAATGGGTTTGGGAACAAGGTTTAGGGGTGTTTTCTGAGTCTGGAGAATTGATCGCTTTGGAAGGATTAATTACTGATATTTCTGAACAAAAACGCAGTGAAGAGGCTTTGGTGCGATCGCAAACTGAGTTAACCCAACAAAAGCTTCAGCTTGAAAATACTTTGCACGAATTGCAACAAACTCAAGCCGTCTTAATTCACACAGAAAAAATGTCTACACTCGGTCAAATGGTAGCCGGTGTTGCTCACGAAATTAACAATCCAGTCAGCAGTGTGTGCGGCAATCTCGTTCACCTCAGTCACTATACAGATGATTTACTGGATTTGCTCGCTCTTTATCAGAAGAATTTCTTGCAGCCTCCGGCAGTCATTCAAGATAAAATTGAGGAAATAGAACTAGATTTTATGTTAGAAGATTTACCAAAAGCCATGTCCTCAATGCGGGTTGGAGCCGATCGCATTCGGGAAATTGTGCGATCGCTCCAAATCTTTTCCCGCAAAGACGATAATAAAATGAGCCTGGTTAACCTTCACGAAGGAATTGACGGGACACTGTTAATTCTGCAAAGCAGGCTGAGAGCCAAAGGTAGCTATCCTGAAATTTCCGTCATTAAGGAGTACGGAAACTTACCTTTGGTTGAGTGTTACGCAGGGAAAGTCAATCAGGTGTTTATGAATTTGATCGGAAATGCGATCGATGCGATCGAGGAGTACAATCAGGGGCGTTCTCTTGTCGAAGTAAAAGCTAACCGCAGCAAAATTAAAATTAAAACAGAACTCCAAAACTCAAACGCGATCGTTCGCATTTCCGATAACGGCCCAGGTATGCCAGAGGAAGTTTCCCAGCAATTGTTCGATGCTTTTTTCACCACCAAACCAGCCGGAAAAGGCACTGGCTTAGGCTTGTCAATTTCCTACAAGGTTGTCAAAGAACATGGCGGTAAACTTAGTTGTGTATCAGCACCGGGTCAAGGAGCAGAGTTTATCATTGAATTGCCGATCGAGCAAATTAGTTATTAGTCAATAGTCAACATCACCTGACGGTACAACCGAAGTTGTTGGCGTTGTGGTGACAGTGATTGGAAAAACGATGGTAGTTGATTCAGATTTTGACTCAAGAAATCGCTATAGGTAGATAGATTTTGTTATTTTGTACTTTCAACTATTTTTGGCAAGGACTAAATGACATCCGGTGAAAGACAGACACGCCGTAACGCTCCAATCCCATTTTATGTTTAGCAGTACCATATCCCTTATTGTTTGTCAAGTCATATTCAGGATACTTAACAGCTAGGCGCACGATTAATTCATCGCGCCAAACTTTCGCGACAATACTAGCAGCCGCAATCTGAATCGATCGCGAATCACCCTTCACCATTGTCTCTTGTTCGATCGCCAAATTGGGAATTCTCTGATTGCCATCAACCAAACACAAATCAGGAGTAACCTTCAGTTTGAGAATTGCCCGCTTCATTGCCAACAAAGAAGCCTGCAAAATATTCAAACGGTCAATTTCCTGAACCGAAGCCACACCAATTTGACAGTCAATAGCCACAGCCCGGATTTTGACAGCTAACCGACTCCGGTTGGCGGCAGTCAACTGCTTGCTATCTCGCACTCCCCAATTTGCCAATTCATCCAAAAGCTCGATCGGCAAAATACAAGCTGCCGCCACCACAGGGCCGAATAAAGCCCCCCGTCCGACTTCATCCACGCCTGCAATGATCTGCGAGGGGGAGTGGGCAGAGGGAGAGGGAGAG
>NZ_NXIB02000212.1 GCF_002412335.2 Tychonema bourrellyi FEM_GT703 | reverse complement strand
AAGTCCCCCTTCTTAAGGGGGATTTAGGGGGATCTAGACTTAGGTAAAAGCAAGAGATACCAAGGGTTTCAGGCTTAAGTTGACACCTATGGGCACTGCCGTGTCCTACCGATGACTCGCTCATTATTGATTTCGATAAATTTACATAACTTCTATTAGAGTCCTGTTAAGTGGATTTTTTTCCCACCATCACTACCCAAGATTGAGCTTCGCGAGGTAAACCCGGTGGGCGATAGTAATGATTGACAATCTCAAATCCCGCTTGTTGCAACTCAGGCGCTAAAGTCTCATACTCCCATCCAGCAGTATAGCGTTTTCCCGTCGGCCGCTCATCGTAGCCTTCCCAATTTCCACGGCACATTGACATCACAATTGCACCATTAATAACTAGAGCTTTGTGCAAATCTTTCAGCACTTTCACCATCTCATCACTGGGAACATGAATCAGGGAAGCATTGGCAAAAATACCGTCAAACTCTGCCTTTGGCAAATCTAAATTCAGAAAAGATTGCTGCAAAACTTCGCATCCTGACAACTCTTTCGCTATCTGTACAAAAGCTGGTGTTGCATCTAAACCTACAACGGTGTGTCCTTGGCTCTTGAACGCCACCAAATCTCGTCCCGGCCCGCACCCTATATCTAAGATTTTACCTGGTTTTCTGGGCATGGCAGCCGTCAGTGCGTCCCGATTTTGGGAGACATCATGATGCCAAGTTCCTACTCGGAAAGATTCGGCTGTTAGTTCATATTCTGCGATCGTCACTTCTTCACGTTTGTCCACGATTTCTCCTATTTTATACCGATCGTAAATCAATTAAACCAATAATGGACTGACTAATCTGCCCGCCAGCAGATAAGTATTCATCTCACCCTTACCTTTGACATGGATAATTCCTCTGTCTTCAAACAGATATTTATTTTGCAAAATATTGTAGGTTGATTTGGTGACTTGAATTGTGCCAGGTAGTCCGTGGGATTCCATACGGGCTGCTGTATTGACAGCATCGCCCCAGAGGTCATAAATGAATTTTTTAGTACCAATAACACCTGCGATTGCAGGGCCAGTATTGATGCCGATGCGAATATTAATTGTCGAATTATGTTTCTTGTTAAATTTAACTAATTCCTCCTGCATATCTAAAGCCATTTCTGCAATACATTCGGCGTGGTTGGTGCTGGGATTGGGCAAACCTCCAACTACCATATAAGCATCGCCAATTGTTTTGATTTTTTCCAAACCGTACTTTTCCGTCAGACTATCGAAGGCCGAAAATATTTCGTTCAGAAAAACGAGTAGTTCTCGTGGAGATATTTGGGATGAGAGTACGGTAAAGCCAACGATATCGGCAAACAAAATCGTGACTTCAGCAAAAGCATCAGCAATGCTGTTTTGACCATCTTTCAACTTGTTTGCAATAGATTCTGGTAAAATATTGAGCAACAGGCGATCGCTCTTGTCTTGTTCTTTTACCAATTCTATGTTTGTCTCTTGCAATTGGGCCGTGCGTTCCCGAACACGCTGCTCTAATTGTTTAGCATTTTGATGCAACCTGCTGATAGCTAAACTCAATCCTGAAATCCCTAATATGGAAAGTCCAGCTAACAGGAAAAATAAGTTTTTAAGTCCACCACGAGTCTTTTTAGTGATGTTGTCAAGAGGTTGAGTAATTTCTAAGATCCCCCGCACATCTCCCACTTTCCAGTCTTTTTTAGGACTGTCGGGGTGAGTGTTGTGGCACTTAACGCAGCTAGCAGTTAAAGGGTCTGCTTCTGCATATCGAAATGCTGGTTTACCGCGAAATTCCTCACTGCGAAAAAATTTCTGTGTTGGATTTTGTGTCAAATATGTAAGGGCTTCTCGTTCAAAATCGTCTTTAGCCCCACCTTCTTTTTCCCGCCAAGGAAATGGATAGTTGCTGTACAGACGAACTGAGATTTCAGGATTTTTCTGGGTGATATGTTGACCGAGTTCTATCAAAAAAGTTGCTGGTGCAGGAACTGTTACTTTTGCTTTTGGGGGATTGTAGTCGTGGGTAAAGTTAATGGCTTTAGCGCTGGTTAGAGGATTGACAACATTGGAACTGTAAAGGGTGCGGGCTTCTTTAATGCTTTGGGCATAAAGGGTGGCATTCTGGAGTGCTTGCGATGAAATTAGGGTGGAGGAAAGCTCAGACATATTTGTCATCGCTATGGCTACACCTACACAGAATAAGATTGTCACCGCAAGGATAACTCGTTTGTAAACTAATTGGCTGATGGCAGTCAGACTGCGAGAGATTAACTGGTGCATGGTATCCTCAACTGTGAGGTTTAATTTTTATTCTGATTTACACACTACCAACATAACACTGCTTTTTTAGGCACTTTTTCTGGCCTGAGAGCTAAAGCAAGACGGTATAACGTCAGAGGTTGTTTATTATTGTTTACGGCGAGGACTTGAGTTTTCCCTAAAAATACGCATAACTTAATAGCGCTAGTTGTAGTTATTGGTGTATGTCGGTTAAGATAACGATTGTAGTCTTTGGTTAGCGATCGTGAATTCTCATTCTACTGCCTCACCCGAAAACAAGGAGATATTGCCGGGAGAAGTTTTTATCAATACTGCGGATTTTGATACTGGCATTCGGCGACTTTTGCCTAAATATGATGAAATGCTGGATGTGTTAGTTGGTTGTATTAGTAGCACAAACCACCGTATTTTGGAACTGGGTTGCGGTACGGGGGAACTTAGTTTGAAAGTTCTCCAACGCTACCCATCTGCGGAAATAGTGGCTTTGGATTATTCGCCACGAATGCTTGATTTTGCTCGTGCTAAAGTAGAGTCAGCAGGATATGGATCTAGGTGGACTGGAATTGAGTTGGATTTTGGAGAATGGGCGAATAATCCTAATTTTTCTGGTTTGCGTGATAAGTTTGATGGTTGTATTTCATCTCTGGCAATTCATCATCTGGATGATGAAATGAAGTTGAAATTGTTTGAACGGATTTGCGAAAGTTTAAATCCTGATGGCTGTTTTTGGAATGCCGATCCGATGTTAGCAGAATCCGCAAAAATGCAGAAGGTTTATCAAGCGGCGCGGGAAGATTGGGCGGCTAGTCAGGGGGAAACATTGGCTGCAATTCGGGGAAGTGTGGGGATGAGTGTATCTTATGGATATTCTAATCCCGATCGCCTAGCGACACTTTATGCTCACTTAGAAATGCTAGCACAAGCTGGATTTGAGGCGATCGCAGTTCCTTGGAAATATTATGGTATGGCGGTGTTTGGGGGATTTGTTAAGTAAGAGACGGCAGTGCCGTGTCCTCTATATTATTCCGGTGCTACTAAATTTGATATCATTTGCCAGAAGTCATTCGCCAAAGTGTTTCTGGCAGGTGAATTATATACTGAAACAACTGATTTGGCCCGATGCCAAACATTAACTGCATCGTCAGCACAATTACTGCCAAAGCAATCGCCGTCCCCATGCTAGCCTTCAAAACTTTGACAGCCCAATTAAACACTAACCAAGATACCAGTAATGAAGCAATTAAAATAATCAATTCTATTGGCATATAACATTTTTAACTCTAATTGAACTATATATTAAGCTGTTACGCATTTAAACCACTAACGAGGCCTGTAGGGTGCGTCAGCTAGAACACTGACTAGGCAAGGAAAACGAGAAAGGGCTGACGCACCCTACAATACTATTTTAAATGGGTAACAGCTTATACTTCAAGCAATACTGCCGCGTTTTCGTGTTTCTTTATAGGAAATTCCGACATTTTTTAAACCAGCTTTAATCATTTGCTGCTCCAACAAAGCGAAAAAGCGACCTCTATCTCCTCCTTTTACGACAGCTTGGTTGTGAGCTTCCGCCAGCGTTACCGGATAACCGCCACCTTTGTGTACCTGAGCTAGCATCATTCCCAAGGCTAAATCTAACTGTGCTGAGTCTTCGACTACCCATTCGGGCACTTCTATTCTAGCAATTTCTGTGCCGACGTGAACGTAACAGAAATAGACAGAATTAAGCCCGTACAAATCTAGGATTCGAGATTGGGATTTCCAGAAAGGACTTCTTTGTCCGGGTAATAAGATTGTTGCCCATAAAATGACATCTCGCAAGGGTTCAAATACTTGGCAAGGTGCTTTTTCGGCGAAAGAAACTGTGGCGGCAAATCCGACATTCGGGCAGTTAGTTATGCAATCTGGTACTTCGTGGGTGCAAGCTTCAAATCGCAAGAAGGATAAGCTTTCACTACTCCGAGAAGCGCTCAAGTATCCTAATAGGGGAATTTGTGCTATACGCAATTTGTCCCAAGCTTCTAAGATGGGCTGCAAAATTAGATCTCGTGCTTCGGTGGGTAAGGCTTCTAAAAACCATAAAATCAGGGAACCGTCTACCATTGCTAAGGTTGGTGCTGGAAATTTATGGTTGTTAACTTTCGACCAATTTTCACCCATTTCTGCTAGGAAAATTGCTTCGGAAACTGCGCGTTTATATCCCATCCATTCTTCGGTTCTAATTCCCCATTGTCGGGAAATATATAAGTCTTCGGGCTTGTAAAAAACTTCGGGTATACTGTCTAAAACTGGGTGGCGACTTTGCCCGTAATGTAGCATGACTGTGCCGATGTTTAGGAGGTAGCAGTAGGCTATCTCGTGATGGTTGGGTGAAATTTGTGAGCCGTCTGTGGCAAAGACTGTGTGGGCTGTGGGGGGTGCTGGGATGTAAGTGCGATCGCCCAATGGCTCGATCGGTGTGGCAGAATTGAATAAAGTGCGATCGCGCCAACTCTCTTGTAATTCTACCAATTCTTCCTGTCTCGCGGCCGCTTTTTCTAGCAAATTCTGAGCCACTTCTAAACGCTGACGAGCTGCTTGAGCCTCAACAGTTAAATGTTGGCTCATTCCTTGCATTGCTTTTGCTGCTTTGGTTAAATCGAGCATTTGTTATTGGTTGACTGTTGACTGTTGACTGTTAACTGTTGACTGTTGACTGTTAACTGTTGACTGTTAACTGTTGACTGTTGACTGTTGACTCTTGACTCTTGAATCATGAATAAATTATACTGGGAGCCAATCGGCGAAATCTGCGGAAAATTGCGAGAGAGAAAGCAATTTAACTGGTGGATTTTGAGCTACAGATTCCCTTTCTGCCAGAGTATTATAACCCCAATCAGCCAAAAATAACTTCACATTAGATAAATCAGGTTGCTGTTTGACTGACAGCAACGTTTTCAATCTGTCTTCCACAAACCAAATAGTAGAATCTTCGCCAGATGCCGCCAAAAATTCCCGCAAAATTTGATGTTTGGGCTTGTTGTATTCCTTGCCATAAATTAATTGTGATGGCATTTTGACACCTGCTAGCTGCAAAAGTTCGCGCACAAAACGGCCTTCCTTAGTGGTGACGATGGTCACTTTTACTGAACTCTCCTGCAATTTCTGTAAACTTTCGGCTACCCCTGGATAAAAACGGTGCAGAGAAAGCCATCCAGTTAAATCTTCGGCAATCCAATTATCACGCAATCCATCTAACATTGCGCTAACTTCCGCAGCTTTCAAACCATTTTTGGTCATTAACTGCGGTACAATGTTTGGCCAATCTAGCAAAATTTGCTCTTCAGTAATTCCTGTCAGCAGTGCGCGAATTAGCAGGGGCATTTCCCAACCTGTTTCGATGGCTGGCCGCACTCGGTAAAAACTCGAAGCTAAATCTGAATCTGGCACTGTTTGGATTGGTTTCCAGATTTGACAGTAGGTACGCCAAGCTGTTTGAAAATATTCGATTAATCCGTCGCAGATTACGCCGTCAAAATCAAGAGCTAGAATTGTGGGACAATTATTCATTAGCATTTGTCAGTTGAGTGAAGTACAGAGGTCTGGTAGGGACACGGCAGTGCCGTGTCCCTACTCGATTTTGAGACAAGATGAAGCCGGAGTAAACCCTGATAAATCGAGAGAATTAAAGAGACTGAACCAGCGGTTTAGTGGCTATTGAATCGAGTCCTTGGGAGTGCAACAATTTATTCCACTCTGCTGTCAAAATTGAATCGGAAGGTGTTTGGCTTCGCAGATCAGCTAGAGCACTGAGAGTCTCGTACCAAATCCCATTTTGAGCGTAAACTTTGAGTCTCGTGATTGGGTCGGATTTTTGCAAATCGCTCTGGATATTTGCCTGTTTTTCTACTCGTTGTACCCACCCTTTCACTACTAAATCTGCCGATCGATCTTGGGGGTCACAAATCATGGAAAATGACCACACGTAACGTTTCCCAGCCTCAATAGACTTGGTTTTGTTCCCAGAGGGAACTCTTACTCCGACAATCCCTGGCTTGTCAACTTTGAAACCAGTTTCGTATATTAATTCGTCTTCCTTTTCGCTCAACAAAGTGAATTCTATTGGGGCATCGGTTTGAGGAACATACACAAAAAATGTTGGCGAATCTGTGAGTGTTAAACCAATATTACTCGTGGGTACTAAGGGAGTGATGGATAAACCACCGGGACATTGACCATTGCCTCGATGTGTGCCTCCTTGTCGGTTGGATGGGGCTGTGACGTCGGGAGGCTGGAAGTTGAGATTCTGACTCAGCAGAATTGGCTGGGATTGTGCTTGTACTGGTGCGGATAAAGTAGGGACTGTAGCCGCGATCGCAGATAAAGCCACTGTAAGCTTAGCAAGATGTAAAAAACGTTTCATTTTTCTGTACCTATAAAATCACAAACAGAGATTCCCTGTTGGCGACATTTTTTTTCGAGCAGTGAGACTTGGCGGAGATACACATTTTTAACCTTGACCTATCCATAGCATTAATTAATGCGATCGGCAAGTCCGTTCGAGCGCCAAAAAATCTAGCTGTTGAGGGCGCACAGATTACTACAGACACTCAAGGTCAAAAACTGTAAGATTTGGTTATAAAGTTGCCGAAGTTTCCGATTGTTCTAAGATAGAGGCAGTCGATCGCTCAAGCAAGCGCCTCAAAACGACTCAAACTTTTATCCAGCCATATGAGTAAAATATTTAACCAAATTCGATCGGCAAAAGCGCAATTGAGCCAACTGTACAAGCCTTCAGTAGCATTTGCCAGGTCTGTATTAATTGCGACGGCGGCAGTCACGCTGTCATTAATGGGGGCCAGACAGCTTGGAATACTCGAATCAGTAGAGTTAAACGCTTACGATCAGATGGTGAGGTTGCGTCCTGACGAAAGTCCAGACTCGCGCTTGCTAATTGTCGGAATTACCGAATCTGATATTCAGAGGCTCAAACAGTGGCCAATATCCGATCGCAAAATAGCTGAAATATTACAAAAACTCGAAAAATTACAGCCACGAGTCATCGGTTTAGATGTCCTGCGAGACGTGCCGCTAGGAGAAGGCCGCGAGGAATTGACTAAAGTTTTATCTCGAAGCGATCGCACGATCGGGGTATGTTTAGTTACCGATGGTAGTGCCGATAGTCCCGGTTCTCCGCCTCCCCCCGGAATCCCAAAAGACCGGATTGGATTTGCTGATTTCGGAGTAGATCAGGGTGGCGTAGTCCGCAGGGCTTTATTATTTATGAAACCCCCCACCATTGAGGGTAACTTAGTAGCTGAAAAACATCTTTGCAATGACAATTCCCAAGTTTTATTTTCCTTTAATCTCCAGCTAGCGTTGCGTTACCTGAAACCGGAAAAGATTTATCCAAAACTCGCGTCAGACAAATCTTTATGGCTGGGAAAAACACAATTTAAACAATTATCTGCCAATGACGGAGGATATAAAAATGTTGATGTTAGAGGATATCAAATATTAATTAATTATAGAGCTAGAAAGAAAGTTGCCAACCAGGTAAAACTTATGGATATTTTGGAAGGTAAGATCGATCCGAATTTGGTGAAGGATAAAATAGTGATGATTGGTTATACGTCAGAAACTGTTAAAGACTTTTTTTATACTCCTTACAGTGCGGGAAAGAACGAAAATCAATTCATGCCTGGGATAGTTACTCATGCACAAGTCGTCAGCCAAATTTTGAGTGGGGTTTTGGATAATCGACCTCTATTTTGGTTTTGGCCGAAATGGGTCGAAATCTTGTGGATTTCGGGTTGGTCAATTGTCGGAGGAACTTTGGCTTGGCGGATGACTCATCCGACGCGCCTGACACTGACTTTTTTGGCAATGCTGGGAGTATGTTTCATCATCTGTTTTGGGATTTTCCTGTTAGGAGGGTGGGTTCCTGTAGCGGCACCAGCTTTAGCATTGATCGCCACTGGTGGCAGTATTGTATCAGCGGATAGATTTAATAAGTCTGGATATGGGAAAGTTATTAGCGCTCAGATTAAACAAGTGTTCAAAGTTGAAATAGATCAAGCGAAAAAGGATGAGGAAGTAGCAGAAATTACTCAATCACAGTTCTTTAAAGACTTGCAGAAAAAGAAAGATCAATTTAAAGCAAGCAAAAAAGAGATATCTGCAAAAGAGCCTTTACCAGCCACAGAAATCATTGTCGGTTCAACTGAGCTTCAAAACACGGAAAGTCAGCCAGATGACTATTTAAATCAGTTACAGCAAAAAGCTCAACAACAGAAGCGGCGGCCGCCTCTCACTGAAGCTGAAAAGGACTCTCAAAATGCTGTTAATGTTGAGGGGCTAAAAAATGATAGTGGGAGTGAAACGGAATCTGAAAAAAACTCTGAGAATGCCCTGATTGTTGATAAAAAAAACAATGATAGTGCGATGGAAACTGAAGCTGATGGGGAGTTGACATATTTGCAAGCGAAGGCTAGAGATATGCGATCGCGCAAATCCGCAAAAAACCGGATCAAAGAGCAAAAAAATCAGGATTTAGAAGACAAGGAAAGAAAAGATTGACACCTTTTATAGGATAATAGGAATCTGTTGATTGAAGACGCTCATAGATATAGCACTTTTCAGGTATGTGAGGTACATGGGTCTTGTAGGGACACGGCAATGCCCATAGGTGTCAACTTAAGCCTGAAAGCCTTGAGAAATCTGGTTTTTACCTGAGTCTAGATCCCCCTAAATCCCCCTTAAGAAGGNATCGTCAAACAGTAGTCTGTGACAGGGTTTGGCCTTAAGTTGACACCAATGGGCATTGCCGTGTCCCTACGGGAATATTGATAGTACCTATAAACCTGCAATCTCGCACTCAAAACTAAACCATGTCCAAAATTATTTCTGTCCACTCCTACCGAGGTGGAACTGGCAAATCAAACACGACAGCAAACCTGGCATCTATTGTGGCTAGCCAAGGAAATCGGGTTGCTATTGTAGACACTGATATTCAATCGCCGGGGATTCATGTATTGTTCGGTTTTAGTGAGAACAATATGGATCGCTGTCTTAATGATTACCTGTGGGGCCGGTGTGCGATCGCCGATACGGCCTGCAATGTTAGTTCGCTGTTGCCGAAATTGGCTGACAAGGGCGAACTCTACCTGATCCCTTCGAGTATTAAAGCAGGAGAAATCGCACGAGTTTTGCGGGAAGGCTATGATGTGGGGTTGCTTACCGATGGTTTTCAAGAATTGATCGAGGTTCTGAACTTAGACTACTTGTTTATTGACACGCACCCTGGTCTGAACGAAGAAACTCTGCTGAGTATTACTATCTCGGACATCCTGCTGTTGATCCTGCGTCCGGATCAGCAAGACTTTCAGGGAACGGCTGTGACGGTGGATGTCGCCCGCCAATTGGAAGTTCCCAAGATTTTGATGACTATCAACAAAGCCCCGGAATCACTGGATTTCGATGATTTGAAGCAGCAAGTCGAGACGATTTATAAGATCCCAGTTACAGGAGTTCTGCCCCACAGTGACAAAATGATGCTGCTGGCCAGCAAGGGGGTGTTTGCTCTGCATTACCCGAATGATCCTTTGACTAAGGTGGTGGAAGGGATTGCTCAACAAATTATGGCATGATCTGTTGATATTGAGGTCTCGGAGGCGATCGGTATTTATCCCGATCCTCTGGCTGGGCGAGATGCTGGGGCGATCGAGCTTTTTGCGGAAAAGATTTGCTTGTTGAGTCTGAAGAATGGTGACAAAATAAGATACAAATAGATTATCAGAATTTGTTAAAAAACTTTAGGAGGAGAACTCATGGATTTTGACTTCCGCATACTAATAGTGTTGCTACCCGTCTTGTTGGCTGGCGGCTGGGCCTTATTCAATGTTGGTGCTGCTGCTCTGACACAAGTTCAGAAATTGTTGAACAAGCAAGCTTAAACTTAGCTTATTCACCGGTACTTTTTGGGCCGACTGTTTTTTCAGATACAAAAACAGTCGGCTACTTTGTGTATGTGCTCGTAGCAGGACGATCGGCTGATTTGTATAGCAGAAGGCAGAAGGCTATTCGGCGAAGCTGAGCGGGTAAAAATCAGGAAGATTCAATTGCTCAGTAGCGATCGGTTGAGTGAAATTAAAATATTTGCTAAACACAATCCGGCATAAAATATGAGACAATCACAGAAGTATTTGCCTTGAAAACAACCCTATAAACTTCCAAGTTTAACCATTAGGGAATATCGGTCAAATTGTCAATGTTGAATTCCTATACCTTTAGATAGATTATGCTTTTTCCCCGATCGAGCGGTATTCTACTCCATCCCACATCCTTTCCCAGTCGATTCGGCGTAGGGGATATGGGAATAGAAGCATATCGGTTTATTGACTTTTTAGTAGAGAGCGATCAGCAATACTGGCAGATATTGCCACTGGGCCCGACAGGATACGGCAATTCTCCTTATTCCTGCTATTCAGCAATGGCTGGAAATCCGATGCTGATCAGCCCGGAAATACTGCGGGATGAGCAATTGGTAACAGATGAAGACTTGGCTAATTGGCCAGAATTTTCCCTGGATACTGTAGAGTTCGAGCGGGCGGTAGCGCTGAAATTGCCCTTGCTCAAAAAAGCTTGCGAAAATTTCCAGGCAAAAGCATCGCCGGTGCAGCAAAGAGAATTCTCGGCTTTTTGCGAAAGCAAAGCCTCATGGCTGGAAGATTATGCCTTATTTATGGCACTAAAAGATAACTTTGGTGGTGTGAGCTGGAACAATTGGGAAGCAGAAATTGCTCATCGAAAACCTGAGTCGTTAGAGAAGTGGCGACAGCAGTTAAATACTGAGATTTATTACTACAAATACGTCCAGTTTGAGTTTTTCCGCCAGTGGACTGAGTTGAAACGCTATGCCAATTTGCGGGACATTAAAATTATTGGTGACATTCCAATTTATGTGGCTCACGACAGCGCGGATGTGTGGTCTCATCCAGAGACATTCTGCTTGGATGAACCTACTGGAGAACCAGCTTTGATGGCTGGAGTTCCCCCTGATTATTTCAGTGAGACAGGTCAATTGTGGGGCAATCCAGTCTACAATTGGGAGCAGTTGCAGGCAAATAATTTTCAGTGGTGGGTAGAGCGTTTTGAGGCGATTTTCGATTATGTGGATGTGACTCGAATTGACCACTTTCGAGGGTTTGAGGCATACTGGGCAGTTAAGCGCGGACAAAAAAATGCGATCGAGGGTGAGTGGATTCAAGCGCCGGGAATAGCTTTGTTTGAGGTGATTAATGAGAAGTTTGGTAACTTGCCAATTATTGCTGAGGATCTAGGGGTGATTACTCCTGAAGTTGAGGATTTGCGCGATCGCTTTGAGTTTCCAGGGATGAAGATTTTGCAGTTTGCGTTCAATGGAGGGCCTGGGAATCCTTTTCTGCCTTTCAATTTTGAGCGCAATTGTGTGGTTTATACTGGCACTCATGATAATGATACAACTGTGGGATGGTTTAATCAACTCCAAGACTATGAAAGAGATGAGGTTTATCGTTATTTGGGCTGCATTGATCCGGCAGGTATTCACTGGTCTTTAATCCGCATGGCTTGGGGTTCTATTGCTAATATGGCGGTTGTTCCGTTTCAAGATTTGTTGGGTTTGGGTACTGACGCGCGGATGAATTTTCCGGGGAAGGCTGATGGAAATTGGGGATGGCGATATCGATCTGAAGCTTTGAATTGGGAAGTGCGCGATCGGCTGAAAACTATGACTCACATCTGTGGCCGTTCTCCGAATAAAAATTGAAAATTGAAAATTGGGAATTGGGAATAGGGCATAGGGCATAGGGCATCGGGCATCGGGCATCGGGCATTGGTTATTAGAAAAACTACTAACAAGTAACTACTAACAAGTAACTACTAACAAGTAACCATGCCCTATGCCCTATGCCCTATTCCCTATGCCCAATGCCCTATGCCCTATTCCCTATGCCCTATGCCCCATTACCCTTCATTTTTGGTTTTTTCGGAGAGATTGAGTTCATCAGCTTTGAAAACAACTTCTTTGACAACTCCAGGATCTCCAAGTTGCTCGGCTTGTCCGTTGTTAAATGCAATTAGTACCCCGCCAGCGTTGCCAGCTACAACTACTAATTTTTCTTTAGCTTGCCAAGTGCGCTGAGTGCCAGAAGGCAAAACTCCCTCAAACTCCATTTTGCCATCGATTTCAATCTGCAACCACGATTCTTCCTTGAAAGTGACGCTAACCATGACTGGTTTATTGCCAGGTTTCTCTAAACTTTTATTGGATCTGGCTGCTTCTAGAGGTTTGTAAATATCCACTTTTTGTTTGGCAGGGGCGCGATCGAACTCGGCTGCTAAACGGGCTATTTCTTGCTGCTGAAGTGCGAGTTGTTCGGTTCTCGTATCGCTTTTTGCTGTCAGGGAACCGCCCATCAATTGAGATAAGCTATTTACTGAAAAGATAATTAGAAATGTGTAGAACAGGTACAAGTGCATTGGCCGTAACTGAGGCAAATCCTGCCAGGATATCTTGGGTGTCGATCGAGGTGCAGCTTGTTCGATCGGGAAAAAGTCGGCAAACTCAGCCCCATCCAAACCCATTGCCTCGGCGTACCGCTTGATCAAACCTTGGGTGTAGACTGGTTCGGGAAGTTGATCGAGTTGACCCTCTTCGATCGCCTGTAGGATCTCCCGGCGGATCATTGTCACCACAGCTACTTTTTCCAAGCAAATTGACTCTTTTTCCCTGAAATCGCGGAGTTTAACGCCTATTTCCGCTAGCTTTTGGGAGCGTTCTGCTTCTTGGGAATGCTGCTTTTTTTTAGTGGTTTTGAAAAGTAAAAAAAATAAATTCTTTGTCATACGCTGTGCTTCCTGATCTTTACTGGCACATTGATTGAGGTTAGGTTGACTAGAGTCCATAAAAAAATAATTTCAGAATCTGTAAGGGTTCGGCAGCAGCCCACTGGTAGTATTGGCTCTGACGGGGGCTGCAATTGAATCGAGCCAATGGCTGTGCGATGCAGACGCACGACGGGATATCCCAACTGCTCGGCGGTTCGCCGAATCTGTCGATTTCTCCCTTCTGATAGAATGACTTCTAACATGGTTTGGTCGCGGGTGCGATCGAGGATTTTAACTTGAGCTGGCATGGTTTTTCTGCCGGACAAGATAATTCCGTCACGCCACACTTGCACTACCGATTCTGGAGGATGCCCTTGCACCCAAACTTGATAAGTTTTGGAGATCGAGTGACGCGGGTGGGTCAAACAAAATGTCAGCTTACCATCATTGGTGAGTAGCAGTGCGCCCGTAGAATCTGCGTCTAAGCGTCCTACCGGGTGGATGCCTTGACCATAGCGTAGTTTGGGTGGTAGTAAGTCCAGAACTTTCGATCGAGATCTGGGATCACTGCAAGTCGAGAGTACCCCAGCCGGTTTGTGAAGCAACAGATAGACTAACTGTGGTCGTTCTGTCGCTATGACGGGCAATCCATCGACTTCGATGCGATCGAGATCTGGATTAGCTTTTTGTCCTAAATTAACGATATTGCCATTGACTCGCACTCGTCCAGCTACGATCATTTCTTCAGCTTGACGGCGAGAGGCGATGCCCCACTGGGCGAGGATTTTTTGCAGCCTTTCATCTGACATGACGGGAGGAGAGGAAACGCCCAACTTAAGCGTTGGGGCAGGAAATATGTACAAATGTTACACGAATAGTTCTATTTTGGAGCTTTCAGTTGAGCGATCGAGCTGTTTGCCCTTCGCGTGCCCTGACTTTGGACGGAGAAGCCTTACGACTTCTGCACCATCGACTCCCGGTTGGAGAACCCTCTGTCGGCGACTAATGGTGTAAATTTGCGATCGCACATATGTAATTGTGTATACTTCAATTCCTGTTAGAGAACAAATTATACTGTTGGCGAAACCGTACAGAGCTTCACACCTTAGCAGATTGTCCTTATGCAATAACCCTGGGGATTGTACGAAAACTCGGTTGTTTTCACTCTCGATCGCAATTCCTGCACCGTCGATTAACTGCTGCTTTAAAAGCTCTGGTTTTAGACTAAACAATTATAAACTAATACTACAACAAATGCTAGGCTCCTAGTTAGATTTGCGGTGGTCAATCGCTGCCATTGACCGATCGAGTGTTTGTAGGAATAACACCGTCCAGGGTTCGCAAGAATCCCGGTGTCTGGGGCTGGGGGGCAGGGCTGTTTCATTCTCACCAAAAAAGTCAAATGATGGGGGAGAGGGGGAGA
>NZ_NXIB02000211.1 GCF_002412335.2 Tychonema bourrellyi FEM_GT703 | reverse complement strand
CCTTCTTAAGGGGGATTTAGGGGGATCTAGACTCAGGTAAAAACCAGATTTCTCAAGGCTTTCAGGCTTAAGTTGACACCTATGGGCACTGCCGTGTCCTAATTTCCGGTAATATTAATTACCAATATTACTTAAGTAATTTAATTAGTGATCGAATAATTTAAATATACGTTAGACCATTGCTGAAAGTTCGTTGACCATTTTGACTCGTCCCCTCAGCACAGAGCGCAGCAGACGGTTCATAGAGTTTCTGTCTTCGTCTTCGAGAGATTCGTCTAAAATGGCGGCCATCAAACCATAGCGATCGGCGATCGTCAAAGTGCCTGTATCGCTCACAGATGCTAGTATTTCAGAAATTGCGCCGGGAATTAGTTGAATGAAGAACATTGGATGTGTCTTGAACTCTACACATATATCATCTCTGGTTCTCCCAAAATTGAGCGTGATGCTTGCATGGTAGAGCCTGTGATGTTTTCATACAAAGTATGTGACTTGACGCACTTTAAGTGTGTGATGGAGCGGAGCAAGGACTGCGATCTTAGTCACCAAATTATTGTATTTAAATTACTCCACGCAAATCTAAAGATTTATGAAGCTTTTTGGACTCTGTGCGTGTCTTTACCATTCGTTATGCAAAAAACGCATCGAAACTATCCTGAAAGTTCATAATACTCAACTTTTTGTAAAAATAGCTACGAAAACCTACTGTTAAGAGCTTTACATTAGTTCATAACTAAGGGTCATCCGAAATAATGTAGCGCTCAGCAAATCTCAAGAGACATCTCCCATAATTCTTGTGGAACAGGCCGGACAGCCTGTTCAAAGGCTAGTAGGGTGCGTCAGCTAGAACCCTGATGCTGAAACGGAAAACCTTGTACGGGCGAATGACCATTCGCCCCTACGCACCGACAGCGGAGGAGTTTAAATGCTGAACAGCTTAGATAACCAATAATGTTTAAAACAAATTCGATCGAGTAACTAGATATACAGTTTTAAACCATTCCACTCACTAAGGTTAGCAGAAACTTGCATCTATGCCCCAAGTCAATACCTCCCCGAATCAATCAGCCGTGAGGGTAAACCCATGACCCAAACAGTAGAACCCCAAGTCAGCCTAAACAAATTTGAAAAACTCAAAGCCGAAAAAGACGGGTTAGCACTCAAAGCCGAACTTGACAACTTCGCCGAAATTGGCTGGGAAGCAATGGACGCAACAGACCGCGAACACCGTCTCAAATGGCTCGGTATCTTCTTTCGGCCAGTCACGCCCGGAAAATTCATGATGCGGCTGCGCTTGCCGAATGGCATCATCACTAGCAATCAAACGAGAACTCTGGCAGAAATAGTACAGCGCTACGGAGACGACGGCAGCGCCGACATTACGACCAGACAAAACTTGCAACTGCGTGGGATTCGCATCGAAGACTTGCCAGATATCTTCCGTCGCCTCAAAGAAGTTGACCTGACGAGTATCCAGTCGGGTATGGACAATGTGCGAAATGTTACAGGTTCGCCAGTAGCAGGCTTAGACGCGGACGAACTGTTCGATACGCGGGAATTGGCGATCGAAGTCCAGGACATGATTACTAATAAAGGTGAAGGTAATCCAGAGTTTTCCAATTTACCGAGAAAGTTTAATATTGCGATCGCAGGCTGTCGCGATAATTCAGTGCACGCTGAAATCAACGATATCGCTTTTGTTCCGGCTTACACAGACGGTAACATTGGCTTCAATGTTTTAGTGGGCGGTTTCTTCTCCGCCAAACGCTGCGAAGCTGCAATTCCCCTCAACGTCTGGGCAAGTCCTAGTGATGTTGTAGATTTGTGCAAGGCTATATTAATTGTGTATCGCGATCGCGGGCCCAGAGTCAACCGCCAAAAATCACGCCTGATGTGGCTGATTGACGAGTTGGGAATCGAACAATTCCGAGCCGAAGTCGAACAGGAATTAGGCCGCGCTTTGCTTCCGTCCGCAGCAAAAGATGAAATCATCTGGGATAAACGCGATCACATCGGCATTTATGACCAAAAACAATCAGGTTTGAAGTATGTAGGTTTGCACGTTCCTGTGGGACGGCTTTCGGCAGCCGATTTGTTCGACTTGGCAAGAATCGCCGACGTTTATGGCAGCAGTGAACTCAGACTGACTGTCGAAGAAAACGTGATTATTCCCAATGTTCCTGAATCGCGGATTGAATTATTGCTCAAAGAACCTCTGTTGGAGCGTTTTTCGATCGACCCCGCGCCCCTAACACGAGCCTTGGTTTCCTGTACAGGTTCCAACTTTTGCAACTTCGCCCTCATCGAAACCAAAAGCCGATCGGTGGCAATGATTAAGGAACTAGAGGCCGAATTGTCAATACCTAAACCAGTGAGAATTCACTGGACTGGTTGTCCCAATTCCTGCGCCCAACCCCAAGTAGCAGACATTGGTTTCATGGGGACAAAGGTTCGCAAGAATGGGAAAACTCTCGAAGGTGTTGACATCTATATGGGAGGTACTGTCGGCAAAGATGCTCATTTGGGTACTTGCGTCCAAAAAAGTATTCCCTGTGAAGACCTGAAACCAGTGCTGCGTCAACTGTTAGTCGATAACTTTGGGGCTGTTCCCAAAACATCCGGGGATATAGGTTCGCTCAACCGACAACTGCTATTGACTGTTGACGACAGTGAAACGATCCTTCCGACAGCGAAACCTCTGACATCTACTGTCATTTTCGCGCGATCGGGCAAAGAAGTTGCTTGCAGCGAAGATGAGTTCATCCTCGATGTTGCCGAACGTGCCGGAGTTGAACTGGACAGCAATTGCCGTTCGGGGAACTGCGGCACTTGCAAGCAAAAACTCCTAGAAGGCGATATCGCCTACGATGGGGAACTAGACGCACTCAAGGACATAGAATCAGGGTTTATTCTAACTTGTAGTGCGCGGGCGATCGGCAAAGTTGCGATCGATGCCTAATCACCGAATTTTAGATTTTGGATTTTGGATTGAGGATTCCAAATTCAAAGTTTAAAAAGTTCTGAAGCCCCCGAATTTATTCGCGAGAATAAATCTAAAATTCCAAATTCAAAATTGTGTGACGCAATTCTCAAATAGTCTCAAAGTACACCAACAATTCAAGACACATGAGCAACCTTTCTAGAAGAAAATTCATCATCGCCGCCGGAACCACAGCAGCCGGAACTCTCCTAGCCCACGGTTGCAGTTCCGGTTCCAACAATACTAGCAGCAGTCCTAGCCCAAGCGGTTCCTCTGCTAGCCCTACCCCAGCGGTCAATATTAGCCCCGGCGACGCCCCTGAAGTCACCACAGCCAAACTTGGATTCATCGCCCTCACCGACTCAGCACCCTTAATCATTGCTCAAGAAAAAGGGCTATTTGCCAAGTACGGCATGAAAGACGTACAAGTTACCAAACAAGCATCTTGGCCAGTTACACGCGACAACTTAGAACTCGGTTCCGACAAAGGTGGCATTGACGGAGCCCACATTTTATCCCCAATGCCTTACCAAATGACATTAGGCACTATTACCAAAGGCAATCAGCCTGTGCCGATGAACATTGTGGCGCGGTTAAACACTAACGGTCAGGCAATTTCCCTCAGCAAAAAATACCTAGATTTAAAAGTAGGTACTGACAGCGCTCCCCTAAAAGCAGCTCTCGCCAATCAAAAAATTGCGATCACCTTTCCCGGTGGCACCCACGACTTGTGGATGCGCTATTGGTTAGCAGCCGGCGGCATCGATCCAAATACAGATGTTTCCGTGATTCCTGTACCGCCACCCCAAATGGTAGCTAACATGAAATCCGGCAGCATGGAAGCTTTTTGCGTAGGCGAACCTTGGCCCGCTCAGTTAGTTACTCAAAAGGTAGGATACACCGCCTTAGTAACTGGAGAACTTTGGAAAGATCACCCAGAAAAAGCCTTAACTTTGAGAGCAGATTGGGTTGAGAAAAATCCGAAAGCGGCTAAAGCAATTACGATGGCTGTCTTGGAAGCCCAGCAGTGGTGCGATAAGCCAGAAAATAAGGATGAGATGTGTAACATCATCTCTCAAGATAAGTGGTTGAAAGTGCCAGTTGCAGACATTATCGGTCGCGCCAAAGGTCAAATTGACTACGGTACGGGTCGCGTTGAAGCCGCCAGTCCCCTGTTGATGAAATTCTGGGCTGACAATGCTTCCTATCCCTATAAGAGTCATGATGCTTGGTTCATCACCGAGAATATTCGCTGGGGTTATATGCCGGCAACTACCGACATCAAAGCCACCGTTGATAAAGTTAACCGTGAGGATATTTGGAAAGCAGCAGCGACAGCAATTGGTGTTCCCGCCGCTCAAATTCCGGCTACCACTTCTCGCGGTGTGGAAACTTTCTTTGATGGTGTGAAGTTTGATCCAGAGAAGCCCGAAGAATATTTGAAGGGTCTGGTAATCAAGAAGGCATAATTAGTATTGTAGGGTGCGTCAGCCCTTTCTCGTTTCCCTTGCTGG
Organism: Tychonema bourrellyi FEM_GT703; assembly: GCF_002412335.2. Lineage (GTDB taxonomy): Bacteria > Cyanobacteriota > Cyanobacteriia > Cyanobacteriales > Microcoleaceae > Microcoleus > Microcoleus bourrellyi. The sequence continues at coordinate 1,093 of NZ_NXIB02000211.1, read as the reverse complement.
TGGAAGCGATCAAGCTGACGCACCCTACATGACTCTCAATTCAAACTACAAATAATCGATTATTCACAATACTTTAAGCAGAAAAATGGCAACAAACCTTTCTATTTCTAAAAGCAAAAATCCGGTAACGTTCATTCTGAATCTGGTTCAGAAAAACCGCCAAAAAATCATCCGCCCACTGGTGGCGATCGCAGTTCTACTCATAATCTGGCAAATCCTCTGCCACAGTCCAGAGTCCACCTTGCCGGGACCAATCAAAGCCGTTCAAGAAAGCTGGGAGTTGATTGTCAATCCGTTCTTTGACAGAGGCGGCACCGACAAAGGCTTATTTTGGCAACTTTTGGCTAGCTTGCAGCGGGTGGCGATCGGCTTTACTTTGGCAGCAGTTCTCGGCATCAGTTTGGGAATACTGATCGGCACAAACTCCCTAATGTTCGATGCTTTAGACCCGCTGTTTCAAGTATTCAGAACAATCCCGCCACTGGCTTGGCTACCGATCGCCCTGGCAGTATTTCAACAGTTCAATCCCTTTGAAGGGCTGGGGATGAAAGCCAACGAAGTTTCGGCACTTTTCGTAATCTTGATTACAGCAATTTGGCCGATTCTGATTAACACGACAGTAGGCGTTCAACAAATACCCCAAGACTACAGAAACGTCGCTCGCGTCTTGCGCCTCCCCAACCAAAAATACTTCTGGAAAATCCTGCTCCCTTCTTCAGTTCCTTACATCTTCACAGGCTTAAGAATTGGTATCGGTTTATCTTGGCTGGCAATTGTAGCTGCGGAAATGTTAGTCGGCGGTGTCGGCATCGGGTTCTTCATCTGGGATTCTTACAACAGTTCTCGACTCAGCGCGGTGATTTTGGCAGTGGTTTATGTAGGAATTGTTGGTTTAATTCTCGACAGAATTGTTGGTTTCATTGCCTCGAAAGTAGTTCCTGAAGAACAGAAATAGAATTTGGGAATGGGGCATGGGGCATGGGGCATAGGGCATCGGGAATGGGTAATCGGCAATAAAACTAACAAATTCGCAATTCGCAATGCCCAATGCCCAATGCCCAATGCCCAATGCCCAATGCCCAATGCCCAATGC
>NZ_NXIB02000210.1 GCF_002412335.2 Tychonema bourrellyi FEM_GT703 | reverse complement strand
GTATTAGAGAGGAGAGTGGGAGAGGGGGAGAAGGGGAGAGGATTTGACGATTTTTGATCCTTGATCGAAATATACAATTTAAATGCACAACAGCTTAGCATCCCAAATCTTGACGAGGACGGCTGAGCGTCGGCGTTAGTCCCTACGCCAGACTAATTGTAAGGACACCGCACTGCCCTGTCCTAATTTCGAGTTATATTAATTCCGATCCTACCGGATTTGATATGACCAATAATATTCAGCCATTGTTTACATTTTTTTCGCACTCCCTTTTTGTAACTTCATGGCGGTACCGAAACATATCCGTTAGCCGTATCTCCACCCACCAACCTAATAATAAATCAACAATTGGGCCGCCTGGGATCGAAAATGCGATCGCATCCGTCAATCTAGTCTGACCATTTTCTGTAGTAAACTCGTGTCGATGAATCCAACTCGCCATCGGCCCCTCAGTTTGTTCATCAACAAACAAACGATATAGTTCACACTCAGTATGAGTCGCCACCCATTTAACCGGAATTGGCCCCAAGGAAAGACGAAATTCAGATACAGCCCCCACAGCTAGTCCACCTTCGCGGCGAATTATTTTCACCGGTTGCCAAGGCGGAGTCAAAAGTTGCAGAACATCCGGTCTTTCATGAAAATTCCACACAGTTTCAACGGCAGAATTAATCAGCGATGAATATCGAAAATTAGGCATTTTTTGAATATTTCTAAACAGTTAATTGCGCTGGAATTGCAGGATTTACATTATTATCCTCTGTATCTGTACAAATAGCAACAGTTAGTTTCAATCCCAAAGCATTCAGCCAAGTTCCCAGATTGTAAATGGTATCACTTCCTGGCTGCGAAAGCAATTCATCCAGTTTTTTTAAGTGCAATTCATATTGTTCAGGAGACATTTTGGGTTGACCGAGAGATTCTGCTACATTGCTGAGTACCATTTTCAGCAGTTCCGCTTCGGGGTTTTCTTCTTCAAAAAAAGCCTCTAAATACATAGCAGAATCTATTGGGTTTTTGAGAGACTGTATTAGAAAGGGATGGTAAGGTAAACTTTTAGGCATTATTTTCACTCCTGTAATCTGTCCAGTATTTGATAGCTTGCCCTATGTCTCGGTCTTGAGTGCTTTTATCCCCACCGATTAAAAGTAGAATAATAGTTGTACCGACTTGTCCGAAATAGATTCGGTATCCAGGGCCATAATCTATTTTTAATTCATAGACTCCCTCTCCAACAAATCGATAATCTCCAAGATTACCCAGTAGAACTCTGTCTAGTCTCAACTTAATTCTAGCTTTGGCTTTGCCATCTCGGAGAAAATCAAACCATTCCTCGAAAGGCACTTTGTTATCCGGCGTAGTATAACGCTGAATTTCTTTCGGTTGGACTTCTGGCATAATTGTATTATAGTATATCGCTCCTCATCTTATCCCTTGGCTAGACAGTTAATTGCGCTGGAATCTCAGCATTTAGATTGTTATCCTCTGTATCAGTACAAACAGCAACAGTTAGCTTTAATCCCAGAGCTTTTAGCCAACTTCCCAAACTATAAATCGCATCACTTCCTTCCTTAGAGAGCAATTTATCCAGTTTTTTTAAGTGCAATTCATATTGTTCGGGAGTCATTTTTGGTTGACCCAGAGCTTCTACTACATCGCTGATTGCTCGTTTCAGCAGTTCAGGTTCCGGCTCTTCTTCTTCTAATGTCGCCGTTATATAGGCTGCTGCTAGTGCCGGATTTTTCCTGAGAGATTCAATTAAAAATGGATGATAAGGTAGGCTTTTAGGCATTGTCTTAACTCCTATAATTTGTCCAGTATTCTTTAGCTTGGCGAATATCTCTGTCTTGAGTGCTTTTATCCCCTCCGCAGATGAGAAGCACAATTGTTATTCCTATTTGTCCAAAATAGATTCGGTAGCCCGGCCCATAATTGATTTTGAGTTCGCATACACCTTCCCCCACAGAACGATAGTCTCCTAAATTACCATCAGCAATTCGGTTTAGCCTAGATATAATTTTAGCTTGAGCATTAATATCTCTGAGCGAATCAAACCACTGATCGTAAGGCACTCTACCATCTGAGGCGATGTAACGCTGAATTTCTCTCGGTTGGACTTCTGGCATAATTACATTATATTACTTTACTCATCCCAATATGCTTGCAATTAATTATACTCAAGAAATGCCACAGGCGAAACATGGAAAAACTTAGCTAACTTTTGAATTTGAATCGCCGTCAATTCCCGCTTTCCAGTCGTCATTTTTCCAATTATCCTTTTTGCAATCCCCCAGATTCATCCGTCGAAGCAATTCTTCAATATAAAATCTAAAATATTCAATCTAAAATCGATTGAGTCATCGCCTCCGCCAAATGCTTCTTTAAAGTCGCCTCCGGTAGCGGTCCTTTTAAATGACTCCAAGGCAAAACCCGCTCCAATTCCCACTCCTGGAAAACATAGAAATCCATTTCTGGTAACTGTCCCCGCAACTCCTTAAAAGCCCGCCGATAACTGCCCAAAGTATCGCCGTAATGCCGCACTAATTCTAACAGCTTTGACAAACGCCGATCGCCCTTCGATAGCAAACCCTGAATCACAGACCAGTTATAGCTTTCAGGTCTAAATTCTAAACCTAACTTCCGCAATTCTTTATCCAAAAACTTCAGCCGCTTCTCTGCATCTTTATTCACTCCAAACCACTGAAAAGGAGTGTGAGATTTCGGAACAAATGTACTACAACCAAAAGTCAAACGTAAACCCGGAGCAGCTTTTTTCACCGCCCGCATCATCGCCACCGTCGCTTCTAAATCATCCATTTCTTCGCCGGGAATTCCCGCCATTCCGTAGAGTTTAATTCCTTTTAAACCGCCAGCTTTAGCATTGATAGCGGCTTGAATAATTTCATCATTTGTCAGTTTTTTATTGACAATTTTACGAAGGCGATCGCTCCCACTTTCCACAGCAATTGTAATCGATTTACTATCTCTTTTTGTCAATATTTCTGCGAGTTTTACTGTCACTGTATTTGTACGCACCGAAGAAAGACTGATCCGCACACCATCGTATTTCGGATGATTTAAATGATCTAATAAAACTTCAAATTCTGGGTGCTGAGTGACAGAAGCACCCAACAAACCTAAACGATTTGTCACAGTTAAACCGCGATCGATCGCCGGAATTAGCGAACCCTCCAAACTCGCAGTTCTAAACGGCAAAGTCAGATAACTTGCCAAACAGAAACGGCACATTTCTGGACAACTCCGCACCACTTCCACCATGTAAATATTTTCCCAAGCAGCCTTTTCCGTCACCACAGTAGAAGCAGATAAAGTATTGCCGCGATAAGTCTGTTTTTCAACCATGCTGGGAATTGCTGCATCAATGGGCTGAATTGATTTAATCCCCTCAGTCGCATCCAGATAAGTCACTTCATATAAACTGGGAACATAAACTCCTGGAACTTGGGCTAAATGCCGCAATTTAGTTTGTCTATCCGCTGTACGGACTTCTTTAAAAGTATTTATAAAATTGTCAATGAGATTCTCGCCATCTCCGAGCAAAATCACATCAAAGAAATCAGCAAAAGGTTCGGGATTGGCAGTGAAAACCGGGCCACCACCAAAGACAATTGGATGACTATCTGTGCGTTGAGATGCCCAAATAGGAAATTCTAGAGATTCTAATAAATTGAGAATATTTACATAGTCGAGTTCCCAAGAAAAAGAAAATCCGAGTAATTCTGGATGTCTGGGAAGTTGTTCGTGGACATCAGTAAATAAACGACCTACTTCAATATCCGATCGCACAGCCAAAGTTGCCCACACTATCTGATAGCCTAAGCTGGTGATGCCAACAGTGTACTCGTTGGGAAAAGCAAAAATCGTCGGGATAGCATCAACATCGGGGGTTGCTGGGGCAAACAGCAACCGCTCTTCAACAAATGGATTAGGAGTCATCCGATTTTAGATTTTGGATTTTAGATTTTAGATTTTAGACATCTCCCATAATTCTTGTGGAACAGGCATCCTGCCTGTTCAAGATTGGCTTTTTAGGAGATGTCTTTTAGACTTTAGATTATGGAATTAAATTCTTCAAAGTTCATCGGAAATAGAATCGCGATTGTTCTGTTTTCTTGGTGGCGGTGGACTGTGGAAAGTGGCAATTAGCAAACAGATAATTCCAGCATTAATAAATACATCGGCTAGATTAAAAATTGGGAAGCTAATTATCCGAAAATCCAGAAAATCCACAACATGGCCCGACACAAATCGATCGATCCCATTACCCAGCGCGCCCCCCAAAATCAAGCCATAGCCAGCTTGTTCCCAACGATTAATTCGGGGCCCGAACCAAGCGAGTATCATCAATCCTATACTAACGCCCAAAGACAGCCAGCGCAACCAAATCGCCCCGCCATTGCTGAAGAGACTAAAAGCCGCACCGGTATTAACAACATAGGTGAAGTGAAACACCCCAGGTAAGAGTGGCTGTGTTTGTGGAGGGACTGTCAATTCAAAATTTTGTACCACCCAAAATTTAGTCAGATGGTCTAAAACTAAACTGATAATAGCAGCAACCCAGAACCAGGGATTTTTTTTTAAACGCATGAATTAGGGGATAGAAGATAGGACATGGGGCATGGGATAATTCACTCAAATCTCGCGTTTCAGCAGTTTAGCGGATCTTTCCCACCCGCAGCGAGATGACTCTCCCGTTGCAGAATAATAGTATAACTCAATTTTGCACAATTACCAATTCCCTATGCCCTATGCCCTATGCCCTATGCCCAATTCCCTCTTATTTTACAATTAATAAAACATCAATCGACGTAAAACAAATGATAGCAGTGCGATCGCACAAACTACCGCCAATTGTCCCGGCATTGGATAAACTGAATACTTGAGAATCTCATCAAATAAAGGTGTTGTTCTTATGGGAGGGATCGAGTGAGTAAAAATCAGATAAATTAAGCCGATCGCATGAACCGTGAATAAACCGCACAAACAACTAAAAGCCAAGGATTCCAGCCGTGACGCTACCTTAAAAGCCAGCCAGCCGCACACCCAAGCACCCGGAACAAAACCCAGTAAATAGCCAAAACTCGGTTCCCTGAGATAGCCGATCCCGCCACCTTGAGCAAAAACTGGCCACAGAGTTAATCCTAAAACTAAATAGGCAATTTGTGACAGAGCAGCAGCATTTTTGCCACCCATACAACCTACGAGCAAAACAGCTCCAATTTGATAGTTGACCCCTAAAGAATAGGCTTGAAATCCTCGCTCGTCCCCAAACCAAATTGGAGTAGTGACAAAGGCAGGAAAAAATGCGCCTCCTATTGTTAGGAGTAAACCAATAAAAGCCCAAATTAGTTCGATGGGAGCAGGCATTCGATTTTAGCAGTTGACAGTTGACAGTTGACAGTTGACAGTTGACAGTTGACAGTTGACAGTTGATAGTTGATAGTTACATATAGCATTTCTCAGATATATGTTAGAACCCCAACTTATTAAAGAAGTTGGGGTTCTGGCTATTATGAATTTAACTCAAAATTCAAAATTTAACCCTCAAAACTGCCTGGAATTGGTGCTTCGCCGCCTTGAAGTCCCAGCGATTCTAGCATAGCTCGGTCTTGCTCTGCGGGTTGACCCATAGTAGTCAGATAATGCCCAACCAACATAGCATTAATTCCAGCTTTTAAGCCAAGGTGTTGTAGTTCTCCCATGACAGCTTCTCTACCTCCAGCGTAACGGATGATTTGTTCTGGAAGCGTTAATCGAAAAATTGCGATCGCCTTTAATGCTTCGTAAGGGTTTAATTGAGGAACATCGCCCAAAGGTGTACCTTTTCTGGGAGAGAGCAAATTCACCGGTACCGATTCCACTTCCAACTCACGCAAACTCAAAGCTAAATCTATTCTATCTTCCCAACTTTCGCCCATGCCGATAATTCCACCGCTACAAGCTTGAATACCCGCTGCTTTTAAGTTCTTAATTGTAGCAGTGCGATCGCTCCATTGGTGAGTTGTAACAATGTTCGGGAAAAACTGCTCAGACGATTCTAAATTGTGGTTGTAGCGCGTCACTCCCGCCGCCCGCAATTCTTGAGCTTGTTCGACACTGACTTCTCCCAAAGCGCAGCAAGGCTTAATATTAGTTTCGTCAATAATTCGGCGCACTGTGTCGAGAATTTGGTCAAACTCCGAGGATTTCGGGCTGTTATGTTTAAGCCCTTTTCCTTGAGAAACCAGACAAAATCTTTTCGCTCCGGCTTCCTCGGCCGCCTTTGCTTGCGCTAGAATCTCATCGGAGGTTTTTAAGCCATAAATCGGGACGTTTTCTCCCGGATGGTGAGCCGACTGAGAGCAAAAGCCGCAATTTTCCGAACAGTTGCCAGATTTGATATTGATGATGCTGCACAAGTCTACCGTATTGCCGCAGCAAGCTTGACGCACGCGATCGGCTGCGGAGCACAACAGTAAAATATTTTCTTGGCCCTCGATTTCTGTCAGAGCCAGCGCTTCGTCTCTGTCGATCCGATATCCTGTAATTATTTGCTCTACGAGGCTATCTAACCGTTGTTGCAGCGGTGATTTTTCCGGCAAAAGGTCGATCGAACTCTTAGAAAATGTCGATAGTGGCGCTTGCACCATATCTTGCACCTTATGAAAACAACCACCATTGTAGGGTTTTCTGTACCTCAAGCCCCGATCGGATGATAATTTAATTCAGGATTTTTTGGCGATCGCCAGTAGACCTCTCCAATAATTATTGTGGAACAGGCATCCTGCCTGTTCAAGACAGGCTTTTCTGAAGAGGTCTAGCAATTGGCTCTCCAGCCCCCGGATTCATTCCGAAAGCACACTCAGGAACGATCGCTCTAACTCTTCAATCTAAAATCCAAAATCCAAAATCTAAAATCGCCTGATTGTCTAAACTTATTCAAACCAAATTTAAATTCTTTTTATCTTATTAATCAACAATTGTCAAGTTCACCGATCGCTCAAATGTTAAATTTTTGTAAACTGTAAAGAATCTTAACCTAAGCTTTACTATTGAGCGCTATGCTGATGCCCGACACCCTGTATCAGAATTAAATCTTTATACCCATGCTTTCTCGTCTCAACCTGATAAATTCAAACCGCCTGACTACTGCAATTTCCGCAATGGCGATCGCGCTCAGCTTAGCAGCTTGTGGCGGCGGCAGTACAACCACCAGCAGCCCCAGCCCAGGCGACACAGCAGCTTCCCCAGGCGCAACTCCAGGCGCTTCCCCCGTGGCAGCCACCGGGACCGCGACCCCCAGCAAACTCGCCCTAGCCTCAGACGTAGCCATCACCGCAGCAGGCGCGTCATTCCCCGCCCCCCTGTACCAGCGTTGGTTTCAAGATTTCAACAAAATCAACCCCAAAGTACAAATTAACTATCAATCAACAGGCAGCGGTGCCGGAGTCGAACAGTTTACCAAAGGCACCGTAGACTTTGGTGCTAGCGACACCGCCATGAAAGACGACGAAATCGCCAAAGTTCCAGCAGACAAAGGCGTCATCTTGCTACCCATGACAGCAGGCAGCATCGTCATCGGCTACAACCTAGCAGATGTACCCGAACTCAAATTACCCAGAGACGTTTACACAGAAATCTTCGCCGGTAAAATTACCAAGTGGAACGACCCCAAAATTGCAGCAGCCAATCCGGGCGCTAAATTGCCAGACCAAGCCATCACCATCGTCCACCGTTCCGACGGTAGCGGCACCACCGCCGTCTTCACCAAACACCTGAGCGCCATCAGCCCCGACTGGAAAAGTGCAGTAGGCGACGGCAAAACAGTACAGTGGCCAGTAGGCGTAGGCGCAAAAGGCAACGAAGGCGTCACAGCCCAAGTTCTGCAAACCGTCGGCAGCCTTGGCTATGTAGAATACGGCTACGCCAAAAACAACAATCTCAAATTTGCATCTTTGCAAAACAAAGCAGGCACATTTGTAGTACCTAGCGACGAATCAGCTTCAGCAGCTCTAGCAACAGTGCCACTGCCGGAAAATCTGCGAGTATTTATCGAAGACCCAGAAGGTGCTCAATCCTATCCAATTGTCACCTACACTTGGATGCTCCTACCCAAAACAGTTGCTGACGCCAACAAAGCTAAAGCGATCGAGGCGATGGTAGAATACGGCTTGAATGAAGGTCAAAAAGTTAGTTCCGAATTGGGCTATGTTCCTTTGCCCCAAAGTGTTAAAGAAAAAGTAGCCTTGGCAGCCGACGGCATCAGCCCCGACTACAAGATTGAAGTTGCCAAATAGTAACTGAAGTCAGTTGACAGTTGGCAGTTGACTGTTGAATGTTGACTGTTGACTGTTGGCAGTTGTCAAAAGTAGAAAGAAGGAAGAGAGAGATTTCTGTAGGGGCGGGTTCGCCGACAATAATTGCCGGAAATTTACAATCTCATAAACCCGCCCCCGCCCAACGGTAAATCCCAATCTACTTCTTTCAAAATACAAGGAGTGGGATTTTACCATAGATATTTGTTGAAAAATCAGGGGATTAATTAACCCGCCCATCTTTGATTTTATCTATGGTCTTTCTTTCTGCTTCCTTCCAGCTACCTTTTTCCTAAAATTGCTCTTTTTCACTACGATATTGGGTTTTTTGTCTATGATTTCAGATAATAATAGCTCTCAATCTGAGAGTCGATCGCGCTCAGAGGCCGAAAAGTCCTTAGACAAAGGCTTTATCTGGCTAACTAGGGTTTTGGGAATCGGAATTGGGGTAATTTTGCTGGCAATCGCCCTCACGGTTGCTTACAGAGCTTTACCTGCAATTCAACAGTACGGTTTGGGATTTCTATTTAGCAGTAGCTGGAATCCGGTTAAAGAAGAGTACGGCGCGTTGCCCATGATTTATGGGACGATCGTCAGTTCGGCGATCGCGCTCCTAATTGCAGTACCATTAGGAGTAGGAACTGCCATCTTCTTGAGCGAAGATTTTATACCCCTACAAATCCGCACAGCTTTGGTTTTTTTAGTAGAACTCTTAGCCGCCATTCCCAGCGTAGTTTACGGTTTGTGGGGAATTGCCGTATTGATTCCCATTATTAGCAATGTCGGCAGGTTTCTCAACGGAACTTTTGGATGGCTGCCAATTTTTAGCACTCCCCCAGTTGGGCCGGGAATGTTACCAGCCGGAGTAATTTTGGGAATCATGACTTTGCCGATTATTACTGCTATCTCCCGCGACTCTTTGGCAAGTCTTCCTCCCGAATTGCGACAAGCATCTTTAGGTTTAGGAGCAACTCGCTGGACAACCATTTTTAGAGTGCTCGTACCTGCTGCTTTCTCCGGTATTGTCGGCGGAATTATGCTCGGTTTGGGTCGCGCGATGGGAGAAACAATGGCTGCAACTCTGTTAATTGGTAATTCCAATCAGTTAAGTGCTTCTCTGCTAGCTCCGGCAAATACCATTGCTTCTCTGATGGCAAATCAGTTTGCCGAAGCGTCTGGCTTGCAAGTAGCAGCTCTGATGTATACGGGGCTAATTCTGTTTATTCTGACGCTGATTGTGAACATTTTGGCTGAGTGGATTGTTTCTCAAGTCAGAGCCAAGTACAACTAAAAGTTTGCAGCACTTTCTCATACAGTTTGGATTTATGTCAAATATATCATCGGAAGGTCAAACTTCTTTTGCCTCCAATACAGGCAGTTTAAAGAAGGTTAAGGGGAGTCAGCAATCGCTGTTAAATAGCGCGATGACGATCGTAGCAGGAGCCTGTTTAGCAATTACTCTTTTGCCTTTGTTTGCAGTGCTTTACTACGTCACAGTACAAGGTTTTAATCGCCTGAATTTAGACTTGTTTACCAAACTGCCACCCCCGCCCGGATTGTCAGGCGGCGGTATTGCTAATGCAATTCTGGGTACATTGATGACGGTGGGAATTGCTTCTTTAATTGCTGTTCCTTTTGGCGTGTTGGCCGCCGTTTATTTGTCGGAATTTAGCAAAGGCTCAATAGCTCGCTGGGTGCGCTTTGCGACTAATGTCCTCAGCGGTGTGCCTTCGATTATTGCGGGGGTATTTGCCTACGGTTTGTTTGTGGTGAATATGGGAGGTTTTTCGGCAATTGCAGGGGGTGCGGCGCTGGCTGTGCTGATGTTGCCGACGATTGTCCGAACTACTGACGAAGCTCTACAAATCGTCCCTCAAGATATCAGATGGGCGTCGGTTGGTGTGGGTGCATCTAATTATCAAACGGTGTTGCAGGTGGTTTTGCCTGCGGCTATTCCGGCTATTTTAACGGGTGTGACTCTGGCAATTGCGCGCGCTGCTGGAGAAACTGCTCCTTTGATTTTCACAGCGCTGAATTCGCCTTTTTGGCCGGCAGGGTTTGATAAGCCAACTCCGAGTCTTTCGGTGTTGGTGTACAACTTTGCAACGGTTCCTTTTAAGGCGCAGAAGGAGTTGGCTTGGGCGGCATCTTTGATTTTGGTGTTCATGGTTTTGCTGACGAGTATTCTTTCTCGTTGGGCTACTCGCCAAAAGGTTTATTAGTCATTGGGCATTGGGCATTGGGCATTGGGCATTGGGCATTGGGCATTGGGCATTGGGCGATTCTTTCTCACTTTAATCTTTGGCTTAGTTTGTAAAATTCGATTGGAGTATTAACTGTATGATGCACTTGGAAGAGAAACCTGAAACTGTTTTGCAGGTAGACAATATCAATATTTTTTACGGCGCTTTTCAAGCTGTTAAAAATGTGTCGATGGAGATTCCCAAAAATCAGATTACTGCTTTTATCGGGCCTTCTGGCTGTGGCAAAAGTACGATTCTGCGATGTTTTAATCGTCTGAATGATTTGGTTAATGGGTTTCGTTTAAATGGCCAAATTTATTATCATGGTCAAAATCTTTATGATCCTGATATTGATGCTGTGGAGGTGCGCCGCCGGATTGGGATGGTGTTTCAAAAGCCGAATCCTTTCCCGAAGTCGATTTATGACAATATTGCTTACGGTGCGAGGGTGAATAATTATAGAACCCATTTGAGATCTTTTAGGCGATCGCTAGTCGTTTGAGCATCAGTCTGATAAAGCAAAGCTTGAGTTTGGCATTTGAA
>NZ_NXIB02000020.1 GCF_002412335.2 Tychonema bourrellyi FEM_GT703 | reverse complement strand
TCTTCCTTCTTCCTTCTTCCTTCTACTTATAAATTGAAAAATGTAACTTGAGATAGATAAAAAACTCATATTTATATTCGTATCCTAAATAAGGATTGAAATTCCTGATTTGGTAATGCTAGCCATTTACAAAAAAATCAGGCATTTGAGAATTTCACAATAGAAAGGAGCATTTTTTATGAACAGACTAACTGCGTTTATCAAAAAAAATCGACTAGGACAGTTTTTAATGGTATTTCTGGCTGGAATTTTAGTGTTTGTTAGCACTGCTTGTAGTGGCACTGATGTGATGGCAGGAAAAACTTCCGACCAAATTAGAGAAGAAATTCCTTCCGAGGCTGTAACTTCGGAATACAAAGGTGGTCAGAACCAATATAGCGATGTCGATCCCAGAAACGCAAATATTACACAAACCGAAGCAAAAGCAAAGATGCTGAGGGATGAAGCACAGCGCCGCATCGATACAAAGGCTAGCAGCAATGTGGGTGAAAATGTCAGGCGGGTAGCGGACGAAGCGCCTGATAAACTTAAGCAAGCTGGCGATAAATTGAATGAAGATGTTCGCGAGGCAAAGCAAATTTTTGATGAGTTTGGTAAAAATACCCAAAAAGGTATAGCGAATGTTAAAGAAAATACTCGCGAAGGCTTGAATGGAGCAAAAGAAGTTTTTAAAGAGGCCTCTGAGGGGGCAAAAGAGAGAGTAGCAGATGGTGCTGATTCAGCGAAATATAACCTCAAACAAGGCAAGGAAAATGTCAAAGATGCTTTGGAGACTGTAAAGTCTAACGCTGATGATGTCTCGGACAAGGTTAGCTCTAAAGTGAACCGAGATATTGATCGAACTCAGCGAGCAGCAGAAAGAGCTGTTGACGCGATCGACTAATCAGCTATATGGTTTGTAGAGGACACGGCAGTGCCGTGTCCCTACCTACAAACCACTTGATATTGAATCGCCAACATAGATGGACAAGTTTAAAAATTATAACTTTCACTATTCCTTAACTGGTAACAAAAATCAGCCAATAATTTTATTACTCCACGGATTTATCTGCGACTCTCAAGACTTTAGTCCAATCATTTCCTTACTTTGTCAAAATTATTGCTGTCTAGCAGTTGACCTTCCCGGTCATGGAAAAACTACAGTCAGTGGCGATGAAACTTGCTATAATATATCAAATGTAGCCCAAGCATTGATCGATTTATTAGATGATTTACAAATAAACAAATGTTTGTTATTAGGCTATTCAATGGGCGGGCGATTAGGAATGTACATGACATTATATTTTCCTGATAGATTCGAGAAAGTAGTGCTGGAGTCAGCTTCGCCGGGATTGAAGACAGAAAAAGAGCGATCGCACCGCCTGCAATCCGATTTAGACACAGCACAAAAGCTGGAAAATAGCAACCTTAAAGATTTTTTGTTAAACTGGTACGATCGCCCTTTATTCCAATCTTTAAAAAAATCTCCCAATTTCCATCAACTCATCGAATCCCGTTTAGCAAATAACCCGATCGAATTAGCAAAATCCCTCCGCAACATGGGAACCGGCAATCAGCCCTCTCTCTGGGAAAAACTAGCAAAGAATCAAATTCCTCTCCTCTTGCTAGTGGGAGAATATGATGATAAATTTAAAGCTATCAATACCGAAATTGCAAACTTGTGTCCGGTAGCTAGTCTCAATATTGTACCCAAATCTGGTCATAATGTCCATTTTGAAAATATTGATAAATTTGTCGAAATAGTGAGACAATTTTATGATTAATAGGACTTAAGATTAATTCAAAAAAAATGCTTTATCAATTCGAGTTTCGGACTTATCAACGAAAGTTTAAACGTGCTTTGCAAACCAGTCACGGTATCTGGCAAATCCGAACAGGAATTATTCTGAAACTTACTGACAAAAACAGTCAAATTGGTTGGGGAGAAATTGCCCCTTTGAGTTGGTTTGGTTCGGAAAGTTTTGAGCAAGCTTTAGATTTTTGTACCTCGTTGTCAACTCATATTTCAGAAGAAACTATTTTCTCTATTTCTGATGAATTACCTGCTTGTCAATTTGGCTTCGAGTCAGCACTATCAAAGGAGATAAATGCACCCCCCCCAGCCCCCCCTTGGCAAGGGGGGGAGAAAAAAATGAGTCAGTATAGTGGTTTATTGCCAGCAGGAAAAATTTCTTTGTCGGCTTTACAAATGCTTTGGAAACAGGGATTTCGGACGTTTAAATGGAAAATTGGGGTTGCTGTAATTGAAGAAGAATTACAGGTTTTTCAGCAGTTGATCGAGGTAATGGATGATTTGTGCGATCGCGAAAAAGCATTTTTGCGATTAGACGCCAACGGTGGACTCAATTACTCACAAGCTGAAACTTGGCTGCAAACTTGCGATGATGTTGCAAGAATTCCCAACTTTTCCGTAAAAATTGAATTTTTAGAACAACCGTTATCTGTCACACAATTTGATAAAATGCTAGCATTAACTGCTGTGTACAAAACTCCGATCGCCCTAGATGAGTCTGTCGCTAATCTCGATCGCATCCAAGAATGCTACAACCAAGGCTGGCGCGGAATCTTCGTCATCAAACCTGCGATTGCTGGTTCCCCATCCCAACTGCGAAAATTTTGTCAAACCCACAATATAGACGCTGTTTTTTCATCTGTATTTGAAACTCAGATAGGGAAACAAGCAGCATTAAATCTAGCAACAGAATTGTTTCCCAATTCTAGAGCATTAGGCTTCGGTATCGATGACTGGTTCGACGACAATCATTCAATTTTAGATTTTGGATTTTAGATTACTCCTGGGGCTAGAAACTTGGTGAAAGCATCTATAGCAATCCTAAATGATTCAGATAAATTTGTAGGGGTAGTGCCCCCGTGCCTACCCCATATCTATCGGGCAACCACGGGGCCAAGAGCCCCTACAATAATTACGCAAATGATTTAGGATTGCTATATGACAGAAAATTTAACAGCAAATATTCTAGATATCGCCTCTCGCTTGCCTGATAATTGGCTGATTGGTGGTGATAGTCGCGAAATTGGTAAAATATGCGATCGCATATTTCAGCAATTAACCCAGAATCAACCACCGCAAACACCACAGAAAGTTTTCATAGCAGAATCAGAACCCATACAATTTATTGCCAGTTTCATAGCTGCTTGTGCCGCCAAATCCCACATTTTTCTCTGCAATCCCAACTGGGTAAAATCAGAATGGCAACAAGTTTTTGATTTAGTCCAACCAGACATCATTCTTGGGGAAAATAGACTACAAAATCTCACTAAGATGGGATTCATCACATCTCCAACTGACGACAATAAAAACAATTACCAATTACCATTAATTATGATTCCCAGCGGCGGTTCGTCGGGAAAAATCCGTTTTGCCATCCACACTTGGGAAACACTCACAGCCTCAGTCCAAGGTTTTCAACAATATTTTAAACTTTCAGAAATTAACTCATTCTGCACTTTGCCATTATATCATGTTAGCGGTTTAATGCAATTCATGCGTTCCTTTACTAGCGGAGGAAAACTAGCAATTCAGCCATTCAAAGACTTAGAGAAATGTAAAAGATATGATATTGAACCAGAAAAATTTTTCATTTCCCTAGTTCCAACTCAACTCCAACAGATCCTGCAAAACCCAGACACTGCTAATTGGCTTTCCTGCTTTCATACCGTGCTTTTGGGCGGTGCTCCCGCTTGGCCAGAAATTTTAGAAATAGCTAGAAAATATCAGATCAAACTAGCTCTAACTTATGGCATGACAGAAACTGCCTCACAAATTGCGACACTCAAACCAGAAGATTTCCTATCAGGTAATAACAGTTCTGGTCAAATTTTACCCCACGCTAAAGTAACAATTCGTGGTTCAAAGGGTGAGATATTGTGTTATAATAAAATCGGAAATATTGCGGTAAATACTAAATCTTTAGCCTTGGGTTATTATCCAGAAAAATTGGTCGATCGCGAATATTGCCAATTAGACGATTTGGGATTTTTCGATAAAAACAACTACTTACATATTGTCGGACGTAACAGTGATAAAATTATCACAGGTGGCGAAAATGTATTTCCCATAGAAGTCGAAACTGCTATTAGGACGACTAATTTAGTTGCTGATGTCGCTGTAATTGGTTTGCTAGATAAACATTGGGGTCAAGTCGTTACGGCGATTTACGTTCCCGCTAATTTTGAAGTTACTGTCAAAACTCTGCAAGCGGCAATAGAAGATAAGTTGAGCAAGTTTAAGCGACCGAAAAATTGGATTTTGGTAGAAGAGTTACCCCGCAATTCTCAAGGAAAAGTTAATCGAGAACAATTACAACAAATTGCCATGAAATATCAATAATAGAGGAGACGGGAGTCCGCCAGGGGTTGAAACCCCTGTCGGGCTGTGGAATGAACCTTAAGCCGTGTCCTAATTTCTACAAACTTAATAGCTGTCGCTTCCTTTCTGCTTCTTGATTTTCAGCGTCCACAAACTTCAACATTCGGTAAAGTACCTCTATTTGTGGCAACTTAATTCCTGCTTGTTCCGCTGCTCGTATTGGATTGCCAAAAATCGCCTCAAGTTCCAGGGGGCGGGATTCATCGTAATCGATTTTCATACTGGTGCGGTAGGGCTTCATTTTGTGAGTGTGGTCGAGCATATGTGGGATAAATTCATCGGGAATAATGCGATCGCAACTTTTGGCCCCCGCTACCACTTCTCTCATGATTTGCTCTACTAAAATCAGAGTATCGGGATTAGCCATCAGTTCATCTGTTCTCGCATTTAAGACTACAGATAACCCGTTATAGGGAATATTCCAAACAAGTTTTTTCCATCTTGACAGTAGCAAATCTGCACTGAGATTAATCGGAATTTCGGCGCTTTTAAAATCATTGGCAATTTGATGTAATCTGTTGGTAATACCTATATATTTATAATCTTCGGTATATTCTCCCAAGGTGATAGTACCGTAGTCTAGATGGCAGATATGACCAGGTGAAACTTTATAAGAACACAGGAAACATAGCCCACCAATTACTCGTTCTGCACCAACAATTTTAGCAATTTCTGTTTCTATATTCAGTCCATTTTGCAACACTAAAACTACGCCATTATCCTTTAACAAATCAGGTAAAATTTTGGGTAAAAAGTGATTTTGAGTGGTTTTTAGCCCTACAATTACGACGTCGAATTTAGGCATTTTGCGTGAGTCATGGTACCCTCGGACTTGTGGGAGGGTGAAGTCGCCTTCGGGAGACTCGACAATCAAGCCGTGTTTTTTGACGTGTTCGTAATCGCTTCGCAACAAAAAATTAACTTCTAAACCAGCTTTTTGTAGTTTAGCACCGTAGAATCCGCCCACAGCTCCTGTGCCGACGATGGCATAATTGCGATTGCGATTTGGCATGATATTGATCGTCAAAAAATAAACAGTAGAAGAAATCTCAAATCTCAAATTGTCGCAGCCACTGAATTAATTCTTCAGATAACTGTTTTTTGGTTCGGCTAACTGCATCAATGCAGACGTGCTTAGTCAGAGCTTTTGCCGCAGATTTTCCTGTAATCTCTCCAGAAAATACTTGATAGGCAATTTCAAATTCACCTGCACCAAGCTGTTTGGGTATTAATTGAATTGTTAGTTGATCTCCGGCAAACATCGGGCGGTAAAAATCTACAGTAGCATAAACGATCGGAAGGGCGCGATCGGGATTGCTAAAAAATGCTTTGAGATTGATTCCCAATGCTGTGAGAGAAGCCTCGTAAGCTTCGTGGCACATCGCCAAGACGTTGGCAAAGTAGACAACTCCAGCAGCATCGGTGTCCTGAAAGCGAACAGTGCGGGTGTAAGTAAAAGGCATTTATACTAATCTTAAGTTGCGAGTTTTGATTTAAATATTTTGTATTTATTTAATTCAAAACTCATAAATTATTCTCCTTGATTTAATCTTTCAACCTTTGTTTTTAATCAACATCACGTCGATAATCTTGAGGGCAATCTCTTCGGAAAGTCCCAGTGCGCTGTAAAGATCGTTCAAAAGCTGTTCTTCTTCTTCTGAAATTTCACCGTCTGCTAAAGCGATATCCGTTGTCACAGCAAAAACTGTTTCTTTGAGTTCGTCGGGAAGTGTTGCCAAGGCTGCATTAAATAATACCTGAACTCCTTGTCTTTGTAGAAGCATCAGTAGTCGATCGAGCATTTTTTTCATCACATCATCGGGATAGCTTCTAAACAGTTGCATCCGAGATAAAGTCAGGTTTAACACTTGACTTTCGCTCTCATTAATGTAACCATCGGCTGCTACGGCAATTAGGGCGATCGCGGCAAATGCTTCGGCTGGCCCCAATGTTACTTCACCTTGTTGACGAGTCTGCGATATTTTATCAAATAAACCCATTATAATTGCCTCATTCTTTAGTGTTGGAATCCTACTATCCTCCTTGGCTTTGGTCAGGAGGTTTTTTAGACATCTCCTAAAAAGCCAGTCTTGAACAAGCAGGATGCCTGTTCCACAAGAATTATGGGAGATGTCTTTTGGGGAGTTTAAGTAATTATATCAAACTACTTTTGTGAAAGGGCTAACTCTGCTTTCAAAAAATCCACAAACTGTCGCGCAGTCCGACCCGATCGCCCATTACGACGTGTAGCCCACTCTTTAGCCCGATATTCCAAATCTTCAGTGGCGATTTTGATCCCAGCCAGCAGTGCCAAATGTCGGACAATAGTTAAATAAGTGTTTTGATCTGCCGGTTCAAAAGTTAAAGTCAAGCCAAAGCGATCGCTAAATGAAAGTTTTTCCTGCACCGTATCCCAGGCGTGAACTTCATCACCATCGCGGGGGCGAGGCCTGTCGTCAAAAAACTCTCGAATTAAATGTCGTCTATTAGATGTCGCATAAACTACTACATTTTGAGCTTTGGCGGTGACATTTCCTTCTAAAACCACTTTCAAGGATTTAAAAGCATCATCATCTTCCTCAAAGGAAAGGTCATCCACAAAAATAATAAACTTTTGAGGAACTCCCCGCAACTGTTCCACAATTAGTGGCAAATCTTGCAAATTAGATTTAGATACTTCAATCAAGCGCAAATTGCGAGTCCCATATTCATTTAACAGCGACTTCACCAAAGAAGACTTGCCAGAACCACGACTCCCATACAGCAAAACGTGCAAAGCCGGATAACCAGCCAGCAAAAACTCCGTATTTTTCACCAAAGCATCTCGTTGCCAATCGCAGCAAACTAATTCTTGCAAGTTTATGCGATCGGGATGCGAAATACTCGCCAACTGCCCGTTGCGCCATTGAAACGCGCGATATTCAGCAAACAAACCAGTACCAAATTTGCCGTAATATGCTGCCAAAGATTCCGCAGCACTTGACCAATTTTCCAGTTCTTTGTGAAGTGGCAAATCCTCATTTTCTTTGAGAGTTTCTGAATGCCAAATCGGAGGTACTGCCTCAAGTTGACCAGCTACCCGCACCCACTTACTCAACTGCTCACTACTGCATTGATAAAGATTTTGCAAAACTTGTAAATCATGTCGCACCGCCTCGACTAAAGCGGGGGATAAACTGGCAAAATCTGTTTGCTGAGCTTTTCGAGAAAAGGGATTTTCGTCTTTCAAAATTTGAGAAACCAGGAAATCTTTCCAACTCAGATTTTGAGCAGCCTGAATTTTAAACCAGTTTCCGTAAGCTGTCAGACAGTCAGAACCACTGATATCGCTGTGGTGCAGGGCGTGCAGCAAGTCAAGAAAAGCTTGACCTGCGGGGCTTTTGAACACTGATTGGTATAGCAGCAGGGATGCTGTTTGGCGTTGGAGGTAGCGGATTTGGGCGATCGCGCCAGAAGTTAGGGTAGACATAATCGGAATTGTATAGCAGTTAAATATTCTAGCGGTTTAATAAATTTTCTAACAATTTGGGACATTAGTTGCAGTCTGCACTGTATAAATTGAGGTGAACTTGTGAAATCTGACAGGATAAAAAATGAATTTAGGTATAGCAGCAGCTTTGGGCTACGGCATCTTAACCCTGATTGGCGGCATCATGGGCTATCTCAAGGCTAAAAGCCAAGCCTCGTTAATTTCTGGCCTCGTTAGCGGTTCGCTGCTAATTTTAGCCGGTACTGCGGAACTGATGGGACAGAGTTGGGGTTTGATATTAGCAGCAGCCATCTCCGCTGCTTTAGCCATTGTCTTTGTGATGCGCCTGGTAAAAACTCGCAAATTCATGCCAGCCGGAATGCTAATTTTAGCTAGTTTAGCGTCTTTGGGCGCGATCGCCTACGAAATTAGCGGTCAATATCAATAATTAGTTGATAGTTGTCCGTTGACTGTTAAGTGTTGTTAGTGGTTATTTGTTATTTGTTATTTGTTCGTTCTAATAACTACTAACCAATAACTACTAATTTAACTTTTGCTAACCTCTACTACTATTTTAGGGCTTGCTGAATAAGAGATCGCACTTGACGTGGCCTGGGTTAAGAACTGGTGCGATCGAGAAAGGATTTTCAAGATTATCTAATTTTTGACCGGATTCAAGACGATCGGGTGGAGGTTCTCCGTGTTTTGCATGGTGCTCTGACTCAATATGTCTAAAAATTCTTGGACAATGCGATCGGCATCTTCGCAGCATCTTTCTGCGTCGCAATAGTGGATGATGGTGATACCGTGAGATGCAAAGTCGCGATCGCGCGTTTCATCTTTTGCTGTGTCGGGATGTGATATTTCCAGAATACCCCATTTGCCTTGGTGGAAGATGAGAAAATCGGGTTCTTGGTTTTGTCGCCCTGCGGGTGTGGTGAGGCGGGCTTTGGAGTTGGGGAAAAAGAGGGTGTTTGTGCGATCGAGCGCTTCGGCAATTTTTACTTGTTCTTCGCAGTGAAAGCGCAAATCATTCCAGTGATAAATCCTTGATTTTATGCTAGATAAAATTCCCTGGTTGTGCGCGTCTTCGGCCTTGATAATTTGATCTGATACCGTTTTATTATCAGATATAGTTGCACCCTGTAAATCTGTTGACGAATCATATTCACTTAAGTTTGCGAATGATACTCTGGCTCCGCTTAAGTTAGCTCCGCTGAGATTAACTCCAATAACTTGAGTTCGATGTAATGTCACTTGATGTCGTTGCAAGTATCGCTTAAAAACAGAGCGTAAATTATTTTTTTTTACTTTTTCATCAAAAGCCTGTGAGAGTTGTTTCCAGAGTTTAGCCGCCAGCGCTTTGATGTATTCATCATTATATTGAGAGAGTTGAGAAATTTCCTCATAGGAACATCGGCCTTCCCAGCATTGTCTGAAGATGAGCTCTTGTACGTCGTTTAAGCCTTCGCCATCGAGGACTGTTTCTGCGATCGCGATTGCTTCATCAACGGTCATGGCTTATGTTTCCTTAAAGTATATATCTGGTGAAGTTTTGACAATAAGAGGCGATGTTTGAGCAATTAAGGCTGATGTTCGTTCAACCAATTGGTTAAATCTGAGGCTGATGAAAAATCCAGCAGCGCCTCTCCTAAATCCTCTAATTCTTCTACGGATAAAGTCTGAATTTGTTCTTGGATTGGAGGGGCGATCGGACCGATCCGTCGAGTCAACACGCGAGTGACTAATAACAGCGCCTCATTTTTCCTTCCTTCTTCGAGACCTAGTTGTCTTCCTTCAAGGAGGCCGTCAGAGCGAATTTCTTGGTAAATGACTGACTCGCGCATAGTTTCGTTCCTAAATAGTTGTCCGATCGAGTCTTTTTCAGATTTCAAGCCTGCGATCGCTTTGGTGCATAACTTTTGAATATCGCAGGCTATATCTTAACAATTAAGGCTGGCGATCGCTCAGCCAATTGGTTAAATCTGATGCTTCTGAAAAGTCCAAAAGCGCCTCTCCTAAATCCTCTAATTCTTCTACGGATAAGGTCTGAATTTGTTCTTGGATTGGAGGGGCGATCGGACCGATCCGTCGAATCAACAGGCGACTGAGGAACGACAGCGCCTCATTTTTCCTTCCTTCAAGGAGGCCATCTTCGCGAATTTCTTGGTAAATCACAGAACCGCGCATAGTTTCCTTCCTAAATAGTTGTCTGATTAAGTCTTTTTCAAATCTCAAACCTGCGAGCACTTGGGTACAAGCGAGTAAATCCGCTTGTTGGGTAGGTTCTTGTATTGTAGCAATCTGAGTAGCAATTTGCTCTAACAAATTTCGCGGCGAGTTGGTTTGGGATAGTGTCGCCAGCGGGAGTAAGCCGGGGACGGACAGCAGTAAAGCGGGGTCTTGTTCCCACAAGCGGATCACTCGATAGCTGTGTCGGGTGTTCGCGTCTGTGTACTCGGATACAAAAACTTGTTCTGAGGCTGTTTGCTGCAAAAAGATTACTACTTGATTGATGGAACAGGAGTATTGCCGTTTGAGCCTGACGTAGTAGTCTAGCATCCTGAAGGCGATCGGCGGGTCGGAGTAGGGTCTGGTTTCAAATTCGAGATGGAGGATTTGGTTATCTGTTTGCAGAAATACGAGAGAATCGGCTCGGATGGGTTCTTGAATTAGTTCGGTTTTGAGTACCTGAACGCTGGTGGGTTCGTCAATTGGTAGTAGCCAGTGGACGAAGGCTGCGGGGAATTTTTCGGCTAGATATTTGCAGGTGTTGTCGTAGGCCAAGGAAGTTGGGTTGTGAGAGGGGTGATTAGAAGAGTTTAACTCTAGCGGCATCTATCTGAGAGGAGATTTTTGGGGAATTTGGGGAAAGTCCTTACTTTTTATCACTTTTTGTCACTTTTTCTCACTGACAAAGATGAGATCGAGCTAGTAAAGTATTTAACTAAATAGCTCAAGAGCAGTGCTCCATAGGTAGCAATATAGAATAATGAATAAGCGATTAAAACTGATATTTCTAACATCTAGCATTATATGCACAGTCCTGTTTCCTTCGGTAAGCTGGGCGCGGACTGTCTTGCAAGAAATTCAGCAAACAGGAGTTTTAAAAGTTGGGATTAGAAAAGATGCGGTGTTTTTTGGATATGAAAGTTCAGGAAGTTGGACAGGCTATTGTGCAGGCTTTGCCAATGCTCTAGCAAGCAGTTTGAGCAAACAAATGAATACTTCTATTAGTGTCAGAGCCGTTACATCGACGCTCCCAACCCGTGAGGGAATAGTTCGAGATGGCACGGTACATATTGAGTGTGGGCCGAATACAATTAGTCGCGAAAAGGAAGTACAGGAAAACATTAAATATTCAGAGCCATTTTTTGTCACGGGGACGCAATTTATTGTAAGGGCTGCTAACAAAAATACTAGCTTGAAAAATGCGAGGCTTGGTGTACTTCGAGGCTCAACCAATATACGTTCAGTTACCCAAGCATATTCTGAAGCTGAAATACAGCAGTTTTCTGAAAGAAGTGAGGGTGTAAGTGCTGCAATGAACGGTCAAGTTACTGCATTTGCTGGAGATAGTATTCTTTTGATAGGAGAAGCTGTGAGACAGGGAGTGCCGCTTAGCGCTTTTGAGATAGTACCGAACCAACCTCTATCCTGTGACTTTTATGGAATGATACTTCCTACTAATGACACTCAGTGGCAAGGTACAGTGAACTCTTTTATTGGTGGCAGTCAAGGGCTACAGGTTTGGGGGACTTGGTTTGGAGGTTTCAGGTCTTATTTAAAGGGAACGCTTGACTATTGCAAGAGCAGATAAATCAAAGCGTTTGCTGTTTTTAGCTCTAAATGTCTTATTAAGGGGGAAGTGATGAGCGAACAAGGAATAGTCAAAGCAATAGTAGTTGGAGTAATAGTAGCTGTTGTAGGATCGTCAATCCATGTTTTTCAGAAAGAAATCAAGCAATGTATTGGTTTAGAAGTAGGTTTCTGCCCTCTGACAAGTGAGGTTACATACGATGGTGGTGGCAGATATAAGGGTGATACTTTAAATGGTAAGCCACAGGGTAAAGGAGTGTTTACTACTGTCAAGGGAGATCGCTATGAGGGAGAGTTCAAGAACGGAACATATGAAGGTAAAGGCACATTTACTTACGCCGCAAATGACGCTGGCTATGAACGCTATCTAGGCGAGTGGCAAAATGGCAAAAGAAATGGTAAAGGGACGTTGAATTATGTGGGTGGCCATCGTTTAGAAGGAGAGTGGAAAGATGATAATTATATCAAGGGTGTGTATATTTGGAAAAATGGCGATCGCTATGAGGGAGACTGGAGCAAAGATGGAACAAAACGCAATGGAAAAGGGACTTTGACCTATGCAGATGGCAGGCGTTATGTAGGTGAGTTTCGTGACGACGAAATCAATGGTACAGGGAGCATGACTTACCCTAAAGACAGCAAGACACAAAGCTATGACGGTGAGTGGAAAAACGGAAAATACAACGGCAAAGGCAAAGTTATTTGGTCTAATGGCCGTAGCTATGACGGGTACTGGCGTGATGACAAACGTAACGGTCAAGGGGTTTTTACTTGGGCTGATGGCGATCGCTATGATGGGGGGTGGCTTGATGACAAACGCGACGGTTTTGGGGTAATGATAAAGAGTGATGGCACTCGTAAAACCGAATTATGGGACAATGGTCAATTATTGACATCACCATCACCGAGTCCTTCACCAAGTCCTTCACCAAGTCCCTGATAGGGAAGAGTCTGTATACATTTCAATTACTTCTTCGCCGTTATCAATTGCTTCTGAGCGAGTTTGACCGTGAGTGCAAGGCATCACCACGCGATCGCCAAACTCTGGAATCGTGACTAGGAAAAGCCGATCTTCATCAGACCATTGAACAATTATACTGTATCGACTCATAAATCCTCGCCCCTTTTTAACACCATAGAAAAAAAGATTTGTCAACAGTTACATATTTCCCCAAAACTGTCAATGGCATCACATCCCCACTTCCAAGTACATCAACAGACACCCCATCTCTAATCAGAATTTTAAACACTTCATGCCCATTTTGAACTAACCTTGCATCTAACTCAATAACTTGACCCTCTTCCTTCAAGACACTTAATAAATCCGCACTAGATAAACGCAATACTTCCTCATTATTACCTTTCTTAGTCAATTGATCGCCACATCTTCCAGTAGCATCAATATCAGCAATGATCCATTGATTAGGCAAGTCACAATTTTGGGCTAAATATTCAATAATTTGGGCAACTCTGGGTTCCAGTTTTTCCTGTTCCTCATAGCAGAGTGTAATTGCCCACTTTTGGCTAACATTTTGTTTGAGAGCAGAAGTTTGAGATTTCATAATAGTTCCGGTATTTTATTTCTAGTAGGAGTACCACCTGTAAGATTTGGTATCCATTGATGTTGATGAGGTGGTGGTAGATGATCCGGTCGAGGATTACCATTAGGATAGGTAGGACTGGTAAAATCTATGTCTCTCACAGGTTGCCCAGACTGATCGAATTCTCGCATCTGATAAATCCTCTGATTATAAGTATCCCATCTTAATTGAGAATGAGGTCCTATAGCATTCGGATCGGGTTTTGCTTCCCCAAGTCTAGGGGGTTGTTGACTTTTAAGTACAATCGTACCATCTGCATAGCGTGAGTGGACTAACAATCTAGTTTCAGGTTTTTGGGAAATTCAACCTAATTATTTTATCACTTATTTTAAAAGGCGGTAGAACAAGTTCGATCAATTGCACAACAGCAGCCTGTGGACTGATACGAGCCGATGCGATCGCAAAACTCTGGAATAGTAACTAAGAAAAGTCCATCTTCATCAGACCATTGAACAATCATACTATATCGACTCATAAACCATCGCCCTCCCACTCAAATCGTACTCCATCATACTTTCAACGATTCTCGCTGATGCTGTTTAGAAGGCACTCCATAAGCAGTATAAGGTCTAACATCCGGCGGTTGAAGTCCCAAAACAATTGATTTAGCCGGAATTCCCGCTGCGACTAACTCCTCAGCAATCAGGCGATCGGTATTATTTGCTTGAATCCACACCTGACCGTCAATAATATCAATATGAATCACGCAATGGTGAATGCGTTGCTCGTTAAACCAACCTATATTGATTAACATATAGCGGTCATTTTCCACATCAAAAATTGTTTCGTTTTGCGTCCCGCTGTCAAAAACAGGAATCTCAGCGTATTCATTCAGGAGCTGTTTAACAAGTTGGCGATAATTATTTAAGCTATCCATTGTACTATTTCCTCTGTTTTTGGGTTGAAAACAACAAGATTTAGGCGGTTATTATCTAGCAATAATCGATAGGTTTCTCTTCGCCCAAGCCAATGGATACGGATCATGGGTAATTGTCCAGCCAGCCTTAATCAGACCCTGTTTGACCACTTGATGATAAATGTCTCTTGCTGGCACGATCGCTCTCTTTTGCGATCGAGGTTGAGACTATTATAATGTATTTCATCCATCCTTTTCACCCTCACTTTTATACAACCTTCTCCCATCGCCTGCTTTAAAAGTTCTTGAAGTGCGATCGACCTTAAAAAAATTAAGCCATTCGGCTGTATCACAAACTGAGTATTTTGTCAAGCCAAAATCTACTTTAAAAGTAGTGTAACTAATGCCCATCTCCCCACAACTTGAGTTATCATACAAACACAATGTAAAGAAATGTAAAGGAATATGCAGAACAAAGTTGTCGTTATCGTGGGTGCGACTGGTGGAATCGGTTCAGCGGTGGCCCGCAAACTAGCAGATGCGGGTGCAAACCTAGTGCTTGCAGCCAGAGACAGCAGTCGTTTAGACGCTTTAGCAACCCAATTGCCGACAACCGAGATACTCGCAGTGCCAACAGATATTACCCAGTTGCCACAAGTCGAAACGCTGATGCAGAAAGCTCTGGAGCATTTCGGACAAATTGATGTGTTGATAAATGCAGCCGGTGCGGGTATTCTCAAACAGTGGAACAAGCTAGAACCCGCTGATTTAGATGCGATGCTTGACTTGAATTTGAAAGGCAGTTTTTACACATCTCAAGCAGCAGCTAATGTGATGAAAGACCGCAAATCTGGTCACATTTGCAACGTCATCGGCATTTTAGGCAAGCACTCGATGGCGATGGGAACAGCTTATTGTGCTTCCAAGTTTGGCGTGGTTGGTTTCAGCAAGTGCATGGCAGATGAGTTGCGCCGCTACGGTGTCAAGTTTACGCTATTCTATTTTGGTGGGGTCGATTCTCCGTTTTGGGATAATGTGAGTTTGAAGGTAGATAGGTCAAAAATGTTGAGTACAGAAACTGCTGCCAATGCAATTATGTTTGCTCTTTCTGCTGACCCACAAGCTGTGCCAATGGAGATTAATATTCAGCCGGAAAGTCACTTATTTTTCTAGCAATTAAGCAGCCCACCGATGAATCCGGGGGCTTATTATTTTTTTCAATTTAAATTTTACAATAAATATTCAGTCTTCAGGAAGACATCATATCTGCTATTTTTAGGATATTATTAGTTGCACTAATAAAAAAACATGAATATTATTCATTCCTCAGTCCATCTCTTGCGGTTGTGCGTCGCAACTCTGCTCAGCAGCCATTTTCCACTTGCCATTTTAAATTATTGATTATGGAGTTCGATCGCATTCACTTCTATACTCAAGATGCAGCAGCATTGCGGGACTGGTTTGTCACCAAATTAGGCTTTCAAGCAACAGCAGATTATCAAAATCGTCACACTCACACTGAAGTTGTGAACAGTGGCAATATTTGTTTTGTGTTGTCTTCCCCCCTGACACCCGCTAGTCCCGTCTCTAGTTGGTTGAGATTACATCCTACTGGTATTGCCGATGTCAGTTTCCGAGTAAAAAATCTTGAATTAGCAATGGCCAGAGCAGCCACCCAGGGCGCTAAAGTTCTCCAACCGATTCAAGAAGGTTTCAAGGTCGGAGGCTGCTTTAAGTGGGCAAAAATTGCTGGCTGGGGAGATTTGAGCCACACACTAATTGAGGGAATTGGTGAGAATCCACTGCCACCAAATTCTCTGAATCTGCCACTGTTCACCAAGATTGACCACATAGTATTAAATGTGGAAACGGGGGATTTGTCTACTGCTGTTGATTGGTATCAAAGAGTTTTAGGTTTCCAGGCTGAGCAAAATTTTGATATTCAAACTGAAAAGTCGGCTTTGCGGAGCCGAGTTATGGTTCATGCTGAAGGTGGAGTGCAATTGCCTATTAATGAATCGGCATCAGCTAATTCTCAAATTCAAGAGTTTTTGGATGCAAATCGAGGGCCGGGAATTCAGCATATGGCTTTGCAAACCGATCGCATTGTGGGGGTTGTCACTGATTTGCGATCGCGCGGTTTGCCTTTTCTGCCAGTTCCCTGGACTTATTATACCGAATTACAAAAACATCAAAACTATGTCCCGACAGATTGGCAAGAAATTGTAGCCTGTCAAGTTTTGGCAGATTGGCAAGAAGATACTCCCGCAGCGATGTTGTTGCAGATTTTTACGCAGCCAATTTTTGCCGAACCGACTTTCTTTTTTGAAATCATCGAACGCCGATTTGCTTTAGTTAACGATCAAAAAGTGCAAGCTGGAGGTTTTGGGGCTGGGAATTTTCGGGCTTTGTTTGAGGCGATTGAACGGGAACAAATGAAGAGGGGAAGTTTGAGGGATGATAGCGATTTTAGATTTTAGATTTGGGATTTTAGATGGGAGAATTACAGTTAACAGTTAACAGTTAACTAAGGAAAGATACTGTGATGTCTGTCCACCCGTAGGCAATTTCCTTAACTACAACTCCCGCTTTGTTTGTTTGGTGTTCGTCAACTTTCTTACCTCCTAAAATTTCATAAAATCTACAGGCTGAATTATCTCCCAAAACCCAAACCAGCATCGAATTTAAGTTTAATTTAGCCAGTTTTGCTGCAACTGTTACCACGAGTTTTCGTCCGATTCCTTGATGCTGATATGCCTGTAAAATATAGATGGCGAATAATTCTCCTTTATAAATATATTTGTCAGTTCGTTCGTAACCGCCCGCAGCAAAGCCCACAATTTGTCCTATTTCATTCTCAGCAACGCATACAAAATCTTGATTTTTTTCTGCGTTTACGAGGATTTCTCGCCAGTTGCTTTCTCGCTTTTCGTAGGATAGTTGTGCGAGGTAATCTGCTGGTACGATTTTCTGGTAAGCTGTGCGCCAAGTGTCTATGTTAACTCGTGCGATCGCAGGTGCATCACCAATTTTAGCTTGTCTCACAATTACCATCAAAAAATGCTCCTTTCCGATGCTGAAGGGATTTTTTAGAGCCTCAACAGGCTGACTAACTAGAAAAATTTAAAGGATTGAGATAAATTATCCGATCGCGCCCTTCTAGTTTAGCTTGATAGAGTGCTCGATCGGCTTCCCCAATCAACCACTCAACAGATAGTCCAGGATTAGGTACTGTACTAGCGATTCCGATACTCGCACTCACACACTGATTTACCTTGGAGAGTGCGTGAGGAATTGCCTGGGCCTTCAAATCTCTAGAAATTGATTCAGCAACCCGCATTGCCCCTTCCGCCTCAGTCTGGGACAAAATTACTGCAAATTCTTCGCCTCCGTAGCGAGCAGATAAATCGCCTCCCCGCTGAGCATTGCGAGCTAAAATTTGAGCGATTTTTTTTAAACATTCATCTCCTCTTTGATGTCCATAATGGTCGTTGTAGAGTTTAAAAAAATCCAGATCCAACAAAATCAAAGATATTGGTTCTTGATTTCTAGCCATCCGCTGCCATTCCGAGTGTAATGTTTTGTCAAAACACCGACGGTTAGCAATCTGAGTCAAACCGTCCACAGACGCGAGTCTTTGTAGGGCGCGGTTAGCAGATTCTAACTCTAATTTAGTCTGTTCTAAAGCTACATTTTGCTGAACCAATTTTTGACTTTGCCGTTTTTCTTCTTCGTATAAACTTCTGATCGAAGCTTCGGCTTCTTGCAATTCTTTTTCCGCATATTTGCGCTTAACAAACTGCCCCAATTGGGAACCAACAGCAGCCATCATCTGAAGCAAGTCTTCATCCGATGGTTGTTTAATCCGACAGAAAAAAGTCATTACTCCTACAATTTGACCGCTAGCGCGAATCGGGAAACCGAAGGCAGAAGTCAGGCCTGTTTTGGCGGCTAAATGCGATCGCCTAAAATTGCCATCTTTAAAAATATCAGTAATCCACTGCGGAAAACCAGTGTTCCAAACCACACCCGGCAAACCCTCACCAGGATCAAGAATAATCTGCTGGCAATTTTCCACAAACTCGCCAACTTCATTCCCTCGCCACCAAACTCCCACTCGCAACATAAAAGGAACTTCTTCCACAGAAGCATCTGGAGTCGCGAACAAAAATCGTACTTTTCCGCGCTGATTATCTGCATCAAATTTAGCCTCTTTTTCATCCACAGGTGTCCAAAGTTCACCAACATCCCACCCCAAACTTTCACAGATAGCTTGCAAAATTTTCGGAGTTGCGCTCTCTAAAGAACCAGATTCTGACATGATGTGAGCTACGGCATACTGTGCAGCTTGACGCTTTTTTGTCCGCTGCTGCTCGGTAATATCTCTGCCAATATAGACAAAATCTTGTAGAGTTTTAGTTTCTAAATGCTTGCTTTCTATCCTTGTCTTGATAGTAGAGCAGGAAAAAGCGACAGTCAAATTTAAACCTTTTTTAGTATGACAAATTACTTTTACTTGATGCCATAATTCGTTTTTGAGTTCCGTAGGTAACTGGCTGACTTGACGCAGTAAGTCTTCGTTAGGGGTAATCATGGAAATTGGTTTACCGATTAATTCCAATTCGGTGTATCCAAATAACAATTGGGTGGATTTATTTACTTTTTTGATTTTCCCAGATGCCGTTGTCACTAATAAGATATCATTGATCGAATTCAGAATTTCCTCAATGTAATCGTGAGATGTAGATAAACTATTGACCTTGATGCTGTTTTCGTTTACTGATTGAACCATGCTTTGCTGAAGATTGGTACTATCTGTTACGTCTTCACAGAAAATAATTAACCTCTCAGGTTTTAATTTATATTTACAGCCAAAAATATATAAATCCAGATACAAATAAGAGCCATCATTTAAAACTCTTGTGATTGATTTTAATTGAAAATCTGGCTGTTTTTCTTCAAGAATGTCATCTAGAATTTCTTCTATTCCGATTAGTTCGGGAAAACTATCGCGCACATCTTTTCCTTTTTCAAACTCGTCAGGAATGTCAGCGAACTCTTGCACGTTCAAAGATGTTTCTTGAATTTTCAGTTCTCTATCGACTGCGAGGTATTCAATTCGACGCAAGGACAACAGTTTGTTGAGAATATTCTTCATACTTCTGGAGTGAGTATGTAAACTTAATTTTGGCAGCATTTCGTTATCAGAGAACATCAATTTAAAATGTTAGCCAGAGTCGAAACATCAGGACACGGCACTGTCGTAGCCATCTTGTTGTAGCAGTGCTTCTAACTGCTTTCTGCGGTCATTCAATCCGCTGCCGATTTCTTTTACATTCCTAATAATTTGATACCTATTACCTGTGTCAACAGTAACTCCCGATGGAACTTATGTCAACTTTTGTGGAGGCTCTGATATCTTTATAGTGATACATTATTAAATAGACATCTCCTAAAAAGCCAGCTTTGAACAGGCTGTCCGGCCTGTTCCACAAGAATTATGGGAGATGTCTAATAATTTGTATAAAATCTTAAACATATTCTGCTAAATGCTGAGACTGATTACAGACTTTGACGGGCCAATAATGGATGTGTCCGATCGCTATTATCGAGTTTATCAGCAATGTCTTGCGGAGACTCAAGGTTCCGACCAACAGGTGCGGGAACTCCCGAAAGCAGAGTTTTGGGACATGAAGCGGGCGCAGGTTCCCGAAACCGAAATCGGCCTTCTCTCAGGATTGGACGCCACCCAAGCTGGTGAATTTGCCCAAAAACGCCGTCAAACTGTTCATACTTTCCCCTATCTGAAGTACGATCGACTAGCGCCTGGAGGGGTGGAAACGCTAGAAAAGGTACAACGGGCCGGAGTAGACTTAGTGGTGATGACAATGCGTCGCGTCAGGGAACTCGACGAAGCCTTCAACCGCTGCAATTTAGGGAGATTTTTCCCAGAAGACCGCCGTTATTGTCTCCCCAACGATTATGTTAAAACCGGGGATGTTAAAGATAAGCCGTTGCTGATGGCCAAAGCTCTCGCCGAACTGCCACAGGCTTCTGATATTTGGATGGTTGGTGATACGGAGGCAGACATTGTAGCAGCTAAGACGCACGGTGTCAAGGTGATTGGTGTTTTGTGTGGGATTCGCGATCGATCGCAACTAGAAAGCCAGCAACCAGATTTAATTGCCAACAATTTGGGAGAAGCAGTTGAGATGATTTTCGATCGATCGCCCCAATAAATCATTGACACTCTCCGGGAATCAACGCCACGGAGATTCTTAAGACCACAACTTTAGTCTTAAAGGCGCTGACAAGTCGCCTCTACTGATTCCGCCTAGATCGAGTCCAAGCATTATCGCTACTTTTCTGGCAATGTTTGCAGCACCGTTGCCATCTGCATTGATCAACCAGCCTTGAGCTGTTCGGTACAGACCACGCTTAACCCGCTTGCCACTTGCTTTCCACCCTTCAGGTTTTTCGCCGAATGTAGGTAGAAAATCATGATCAACAAACGAAGCTTTAGAAGAATATGATTCTTCAGTCTCAACGAATTTAATGCCGTACTGCTCACACAACTGAGCGATTCGGTCTTTTAGTCTACCAGTGGGTATCTGTACAAACTTTTGGTTAGTCTTTTTCCCCATATTGGCACACTCTTTCTGTCCCTTGTTCCATCCGAAAACAACCGTACCAATTTGGTTGTCTAAACAATGCTGAATTACTTTTCTGGCAGCTTTGTTAACAGCATCTCGCATTTGGCGATTACGTCTTTCAGTCAAACCTGCAAGGCGTTTAGACCAGTAACCGTTAGCTTTCCCTTCCATCAAAAAAGCAACCCGTTTGTTAGATCCCTGATTGATGGATTTAAGGTGCTTGCCATCAATGATAAAGCTAGTGCCTGCGTTACTTATACAGGTTAACCAGTTATCTATTCCGTGGTCAATTGCTAGGCATTTAGCAGGGTCTACATTTGTTTGGATGTTTTCTGTTTTATAAATGAGTTCCAAGTAAAAGCAGCCGTTACGAGGTAGAATTCGATACTCTCGAATTGCCTTAAAATCAAGATTCGAGGGCATTGGCAGGAAAAAAGCGTCTAAACCAAACCACGCTTTCACCTTACTTCCAAGGGGAAACCGAAGCATTCCATCTTTGAATTTCACTGATCGTCCTGTAAATGTCACAAGTGCCATTCCACTTTGACGATATCCTGGTAATTTGGGATGTTGTGTAACGGTTCCCGAATTTATGCCTTTGAGTAGTCCCAAGAAAGACTTAAAAGACTCTGCCACCCCCGTTAGGATTTGCTGTGCTGTATCCGAATAGAACGCTTTGTAATGTAGATTCTGATTCTCGGTTCCCAGAACCTTGTGCAACTCTGCGCGATTCGGAATTCTACCAGTCTTGAAATACAACTGACGAGAGTAATAAATGCCACAATTAGACAGTTTTGCAGACTCAGAACAAAGATACTCAATAACTGCTTGAGTGTCTTGATCTGACTTAATTAAAACCTGTTGGCAACCAAACATTATTTCATCCTCCGGTAATATTATTTTACACAAAAACGCCGGATAATTAATGAAGAAATGTTGGGATTTTCAGGTTGACAAATCTGAGTTTGAGATCGGGGTTAAGAATGCTATGATTAGAAAATTAAACAGAAATCTAGGGAAGAAAAAGCCGGCCACTTAAGAATGGGCTTCAAACCCTTTTTTTTGGTGAACAGTCAACAGTGAACAGTCAACTGTCAACTGTTCACTAAAGAGGTCAACTTAATGACTGTTAAACTATCGTAGAAAACTGCTGACTAGCCACAGAGTTAAAAACGTAAACAAAGCAATAAATTTCTCTGTTGTGATGAATGCGGGATTAACTGCGGAGGTTAAAAGACCTCCCAGCAACAAGCCGAAAACTAGGGCTAGCAATGTTAGCAACAGGGCCCGACCAAATTTTTGTTCCTTGCGATTCAGAAAATAAAGACAAGAGCCGACCCCTAGAGCTAGAGTCAACTGTAGTAGAGAATTATTAGCTGCTGGATAAATACTCAGCCCACCCAATCCTGCATAAATTCCAGCCGGCCACAAAATGTCTGATCGACTAGGAGTATCGATGAGCCGTTGCAGCCAAGCAGGACTACCAGACGGAGCAGACGGAGTAAAGCTCGTCGTTGGAGGACTCAAGCGCTCAGGAAAGCGAATGCGTTCGGGTACTTTAATTTTACCCTCCTGTCGTTGTCGCAAACGATCCATGAGGATCGCGTCGTAAGCAGCTTCGATCGATTCCAAACGCTTCCGATCGTTGCTGTAATGTTCAGCTAGACGAGTGCGGGCTTCTTGCACTTCATCAAAAGAAGCATTTTCATCGACCTCAAGCAGTTGATAGGGAGTTGAATCACTCATTTTAATAACCCGCTGGAGACTCTCATTATATAGTGCAATCTTAACAAGAGGAAAGCGGGGCGGGGGGCTTTGCCGCTTTCCCAAAAAGCTTAGTTGCTAGTTTTTATTGATACTCCCCGCGATCGCTCGTGCCGTAGGGACACGGCACTGCCCATTAGTGTCAACTTAACGTCAAACCCAGTCAGAGACTGCTGTTTGACTATTAAATCTAGATCCCCCCTAGCCCNTCTAGACTTAGGTAAAAGCAAGAAATACCAAGGGTTTCAAGCTTAAGTTGACACCTATGGGCACTGCCGTGTCCCTACTTACCTGGAATCTGCTGTATCTTCTACCTTCAGGAGGAAGTTGTCGCGCCACGACTGACAATTCCTGACCACTGAACTTTTTTAAGTGGATCGCGGCGGTAGGAAAAAAAGCGATCTGAGTCAGAATAAGTACAGTGAGGAGCGATCGCCACTTGAGAAGAATTAATTCCCAACTGTTGCAATTGCAGAGCATTGCAGCGCCGAACATCCAAACGTACTTTTCCCGGTGCTGGATCGGCGAACACAGGCGTTTCGGGAAGTTGGTGCAAAAACTCTAGAATGCTGTCGGCTGTTGCACTAACCGCACTGTTGGGAACAATAGTAGCTCCCAGTTTCGCTGCTACTTCCACAGATACCTGGTAAACCTGTCCAGCGATCGCCGGGCCCATAGCAATCCTCAGATTTTCTAGTTGACTGCCAACTGCCACAAGTCGATCGATCGCCTCTGGTAATATCTTAGCAGCAGTCCCGCGCCAACCTGCGTGCACTGCGGCGACGAGTCCCGTGCGATCGTCAGCAATCAACACAGGTACACAATCCGCCGTACAAACCCAAATCGCCTCAAACGGACGCTCCGCAACCAAACCATCAGCCTCAGAATAGATTTCAGCAACAGTTTCCGACCCTGGAGAACCAGCCGAAACCGGAGAAACCTCACCAGTCTTGAGTACCACATTGCCATGTACCTGCTTGACCCGATAAACCTGGGCTCCGGGCGAAAGAACTTCCACTAAGTCGATCGGGCTGCGGGGCGAAAACTGAGCCGTAAAAAAGCCATGACACCAAGGTTCAAGCAAGCTACAAGTCAGATAGGGTAAGCCTTCCCAAGTCTGCCACTCCCAAGTAACACCGTCAGGTTCTCCAACGCATTCAGAGTCCCGAAAAATTTTCAAGCGATCGCCAGCTAAACTCATAAAATGCCATCCTTCCAAAAGTGAGCCATTGGTGTTGTCTCAATAATTAATAATTTTGCCAATGAAACTGAGTAAATTGAATCTCCCAGCTAGGTTTGACTGAATAATCCCGTTAACCCGGTACAATAGTTTGGGCTTTATTAAAAACCAGGATTAGAATAAATTCGAGCCTAATTTCGAGTTCCGTGGCACCCATGTTGAGTTGGGAAAAAAAATCGTGAAACCAGTTTCAGACAAGCATTGGACGACCCCTGTGAACACCAAAGAGCAAAATAAACAGCCTACAGGCGCACAGATTCTGAAGCGTCTTTTGTCCGATCGCTCCCTGCTGGTGGGACTAGGTTGCCTTGCCAGTTTGGGACTACTAAGCAAAGGCGTAGTTTGGGCACAAACCGAAATTCCAACCGCAGAACAAGCAGTCCCCGGCGCAGCAGACCTTCAACCCTTATTTGAAGCTCCTCTCCCGGTAGAATCGGCTCCAATCGCAGAAAGTGATCCAACGGTAGATATGGCGCGGGAGCCTCGCTATCAGGAACCAGCTTACGAAGCAGAATATGCCCAACCCCCAGCCGCACCTGCGACCCCAAACTATTATCTGCCAGAACCCGCACTGATTCCGCTACCGGAGGCTACGGCCCAGGAGCCTGAACCTCCTTTTGAGGCACCAGTTAACCCCGCCAATGCTTACAACGATCGCCCAAACTACAATAGCTATGAACCGCCAACGATTGTAGAATTTGCAGAGCGATCCAGAGGCAGTGAACAAAGCGGTGCTGATGCGCCTTCTGCGAATTATGAGCCAGCCACAGCAGATGCTGGGCCGACAAACAACAGCAATCCCAATCCCATCGCTCGTGACTCCTATGTTGCCGCCCCTCCATCTGAGAATGTTCCAAGGAATGTTGCAGACAATGTTCCCCGGAGTGTTGCCAACAAAGGTGGTGACAATGTTACCAGTACACTCGGTCAAGCCCTTCAAAAAATAGACAGTCAGTTGTGGGGTGCCAGCACCAGGCAGGCAAAATATGTTGACGGACTCGTTGACTCGGCTAACTCAGGCGAATCGACAGAGGCTGGATATTATGCTAACGCTGCATCTTCTGGATATTCTGGGCGAGCCCCAAGTCCAGGATCGAGCATAGGACTCGGCCCCATTGAAGTCGGCCCGATTAGTGTCAGCAGCGGTAGCAATACAGGTTTTGCTTATTACAATCTCACCCCACGTCCAGCAGGCAAGTTCGGAAATGGCAACACCAGTCTGCTGTTTCCACTATCTATTGCTGCGGCAATTACTTCGCCGTTTGGGTGGCGGACTCATCCAGTGACGGGCAATGGCAGGTTTCACACCGGGACTGACTTGGGAGCAGATCTGGGAACACCTGTGCTGGCTGCTTATGCGGGTCAAGTGGCGATCGCCGATTGGTTGGGTGGCTATGGTTTGACAGTGGTGCTCAATCACCAGAAAAACTCTCAGGAAACTCTCTACGGACACCTTTCGGAACTGTTTGTGAAACCGGGAGAGTTCGTGAAGCAGGGAGACACCATCGGCCGCGTTGGTAGTACGGGAATGTCTACGGGTCCTCACCTCCACTTCGAGATCCGGCAAATGACGGCTCAGGGTTGGGTGGCGATCGATCCGGGTTCTCAGCTAGAATTCGCCCTAGCCAGAATGATCGGCACTTTGGAGATCGCTAAATTGCCACCAAAAATGCCGGAAATTTTGGCAGCAAAAGACCTGAAGGGATTCAAAGATTTGGAAAATAATCTGCCCCAACTCCCACCTCTGCCAGTGGGAATGGACATCGAAGTTCACAATATCCAACCACCATTTCCTGAATTACTGAAAGCTGATGTTGCTGCTTCTCAACTGAAAGAATCGCCAGTATCATCACCAAAAACTCAGAAAACTCAGAAGCAAGCTAGCAGATAAACATTCGGAATCGATCCCTCTTCTGTCATTCTGGGGAAATAAAAATAAATGTAGGTTGGGTTGAACGGAGTGAAACCCAACAATCACAAGGTTTTTAAATGTTGGGTTTCGTGACACGGGCCCAACCTACAGCCCTGCAACCTTTCTTGTAGTTAGGGTATTTTACCTTAAT
Organism: Tychonema bourrellyi FEM_GT703; assembly: GCF_002412335.2. Classification (GTDB taxonomy): domain Bacteria; phylum Cyanobacteriota; class Cyanobacteriia; order Cyanobacteriales; family Microcoleaceae; genus Microcoleus; species Microcoleus bourrellyi. The sequence continues at coordinate 30,974 of NZ_NXIB02000020.1, read as the reverse complement.
TATTTTACCGCAGCACGGGCGGAAACTCCTGTGCTGCTAGCTGTTTCTCCGTTATTTCATTCTATCCCTTTGGCTGCGATCGGCTGGCTAATTGCTGATTACTTTGGCTGGCAAAGCGTGCATTTATAAATGACCACATTTACTCTCATTTTTGATTAAGTATTATTGCTTATCCCGATTCATTTCTACTCAGTTTTTCATCCAACATATATAGAAAATGCTACTTTTCTATATATATTTCCGAAACGTATATAGATTTTAGCTATTTTTGAGATATATTCGCCAACAGATCATATAATTTAAAATTAACATAATAATTGTCTCGCCCTATTCTATGTTTTTTTAATAAACCGATGCGAACTAATTCGTCTAAATATTTTGTAGCTGTGATTCGACTAACACTTAACTCTTTCATTACAAAATCAATTTTTGTGTAAGGATGTCGAAATAAATTGTTCAGTAAATCCTGGCTGTAGATTTTGGGTAGTCCCTCTCGCATCAAATGTTTCTGTGACTGCATCATACTTTTTATTGCTTCTATTAAATCGATAGTTTCTAGTGAAGTTTGTTCAACGCCTTCTAAGATATACAGCAACCAAGATGACCAATCTTTTATCTCACGAGTTCTTTGGAGTAATTGATAATATGTAGCCTTAGTTTGATTAATATAACGACTTAAATAAAGTACAGGTATTTTTAGTAAATCTTGTTTAACCAAGTACAAAACATTAATAATCCGCCCAGTTCTACCATTGCCATCATAAAAAGGATGGATACTCTCAAACTGATGATGAATGATTGCCATTTTCGTCAAAGAATCCCAATCACAAATGGTGTCATCATTAATAAATTTTTCTAAATTATCCATTAAAGATGTAATTTCTTCATAATTTTGTGGCGGTGTATAAATAACTTGCCCTGTAGCATCATTTTTTAGGGTTGTACCAGGCAGCTTGCGAAAACCAGCATTATTGCCTTCAATGGTAGCATGAATTCGCAATATTTGACTTTTAGTTAATAATCCTGATTTTTGAACGGCTTCAAACCCTTCTCGTAGCGCGGTTGCATAGTTGTGTACTTCTTTGGCTGCAACTGTAACAAACTGCTTAACCTCGCTATCACTACGATATAAATCATCTTGTGTTGTAATAATATTCTCGATCTCAGAACTATCTTTTGCTTCTTGCAAAGATAATGTGTTAATTAAAATAGCTTGATTTGGGATACTATTAGCAACTCCTTTCAGTTCAGCTAGTGCCCGATGAGCATTCGCTAATTTTTTGAGCACCACCTTATTTTCGATATCTTCAATATCTCCGGGCAATAGTGGCAAAGAATAGCTCGTAGTCATATATTTGAATTCTCCCAATTATTTATTATTAATTCCAGTCTAATCCCAACTCTTACCTGATTCTGTGGCAAAATGACGCATCAGATACTCGTAAGCATCCCCTAGTAAATCATCGCCTTCGGCACGGTTAGCACTTAAATCTATCCCCTCAAAAATTCCCAATAAATTCGAGAGACGATCCACCATATCCTTACTCTTGCCGAGTTTATCCTCATCGTTAAAATCGGCAACATCAATCACTCCTTTTAAATCATTTTATTCTGCTAATTTGCTAATAACTTTATGAATTTTATCGCCGATATCCTTGTTATTTTATAGTTCAGTCTTTTTTACGGCCATTGGAGATTATAAATTGTAATCGTGTCTATGGTTTCGCTGGCGATCGCTGAATCAAGCTTTAAAAAACGTCGATATCCCGGTGGAATGGCTGAATGTTGATAGCCATAGCAGGTACTACCACCCCGAATCCCGAACCGTGAAGTTGTTAACGATGCACAGCAGCAATCGCAAATCTCCGATCGCTAACTGCGCCGAATATTAAAACAACACCAATCTTGGCGCTTCCACAAAGTAGCTACAATCCAACCGTTCTGTTCGAGAGTATCAGCAATTGGCTTAGCTTGATCGACCAGAATGCCGCTGAGCACAGCCCAAGTTGTGGGTTTGCTAATTTCAGTGAATTGCGGAATTAAATCGATGATTACTTCTGCTAAGATATTGCACATGAAACCGTCTAAAGGCTCATCGACCAGTTCTTTTAGCCGATCGATACTACCGAGTTCTGAAACCAACTGCTGCGGGTTAACGCGGTTGAGTTGTCTGTTGCTAATGGTCGATCGCACTGCCAAAGGATCTGTATCCAAAGCATAAACTTTTGTCGCGCCCAATAACACAGCGCCGATCGACAAAATACCCGAACCACAGCCAATATCGGCAAGTACATATTTTTTGTCGTCAAAACCGAGACGCATTTCCAGCGACTCCAGACATAGTTGAGTTGTAGCGTGAGCACCAGTACCGAAAGCGACACCGGGATCTAAACGCAAAATGAGGCGATCGGGATTACTTGGTATCGGTAGCCAAGCCGGATAAACTAAAAAGCGATCGCCAATTTCTTGAGGTTGCCAATGCTGCTTCCAAGTAGTGCCCCAATCCTCTTCCTCAATCAAATCCCACTGCATAGCTGGCAAAGGCAAACCCGCGCACAGGGCATCTTGGCGCAGCCACAAAGACAGGGCGGCCAAATCCAGCAATCCAGCCTTTTCTTCGGGGAGGTAAGCCGACATCAAACAAGAATTGCTTTTCATCTGACTGACACTTCCCTGACAGCCGAACATTTCCAAGCGCCAAAAGATGATATCCTCTAGCGCCGGATCGCAAAGAACTCGAATTTCCCACCAGCTATGTGCCATAACGATTTTAGATTTTAGATTTTAGATTTGAGACTTTAAATTGGGGTAGGAATCGAGATATTAATGCAGCAATTAATATTTTGAAGATAGCAATTGGAGATTTAAAGAGACTGTTGGCGCATCAAGAAATGGTAATACTCCTTATACCAATTTAATGTGAAGTTGCACATATTCCGATCCCCCTAAATCCCCCTTAAGAAGGGGGACTTTGATTGGACTCTTGTCCCCCCCTTCTTAAGGGGGGTTAGGGGGGATCGAATTCTATGCAGCTTCATAAAAAATTGGTATTACAGGTAAAATGTAGATAGTGTAGGTTGGGTTGAGCGATCGCCAAACCCAACTCTTCTAAAATCAGTGTTGGGTTTCGCTGACGCTCTACCCAACCTACCGAAGTATTGTGATAAACATGGCGAGTGCTGGTTTCAGAGGTGAGGGGTAAAACCCTATGTGAATTCGCCAACACTCTCTTTAAATCGGGGCAACCACGGGGCCAAGAGCCCCTACCAAGAATCAAACAGTCAGAGTACCTCAGAGATTGACCGTATAAGCATCCCGAATTCCTGGAACTTTGATGATTTCAGCCAAAATCCCCTCTGGTAGAGGGTCATCCAGGCTCAGAACCATCACTGCGTCACCACGCACGATTTTACGGCCTACCTGCATACTGGCAATATTGACATTAAAACTGCCCAACTGGGAACCAATTCTGCCAATAATTCCCGGCATATCGCGGTGCAGGGTAAATAACATATGGTGAGTGGGAGCAACGTTGACTGGGAAATCGTCAACGCTGGTAATCCGAATTTCGCTTTCGCCGAGGACAGCACCCGTGACGGTGTGTTCGCCGAGGGTTCCCTTGGCGCGCAGGTGCAGGGAGCCTGTGTAGTCGCGAATGGAGGCATCTCTGGTTTCGACGACGCGAATTCCGCGTTCTTTGGCTTCGATGCTGGCGTTGACGTAGTTAACGCGCTCTCGCAAGGCTTGGGAAAGTAGGCCTTTGAGGGCGGCGACGACTACGGGCTGACCTTGGTTGGTGGCGAGTTCGCCTTGGAGTTGGACATTGAGGTAATCGACTCGGCCTCCGGCTAGTTGGCTGACGAGGTTGCCGAGGGTTTCGGCGAGTTGGAGGTATGGTTTGAGTTTTTCGATCGAGTCTGGGAAAATTCCTGGTATGTTAACAGCCGATCGCGCGGGCAATCCTAACAGTACATCGCGGATTTGTTCGGCAACGTCGATCGCCACATTCACCTGAGCTTCGGCGGTGGATGCGCCCAAGTGTGGTGTCAGCACGATGTTCTGGCCAACAGTCCGCAGGGGTGAATCGGCTTCGAGCGGCTCGTGTTCGTAAACGTCGATCGCAGCGCCGGCAATCTTCCCTGATTTAATTGCTTCAGCGAGGGCTGCTTCATCGATGATGCCACCTCTAGCGCAATTAATAATCCTGGCCGTAGGCTTCATTTTCGACAGCACCTCAGCGTTGATTAGGTGCAGGGTTTCGGGGGTTTTGGGGATGTGCAGCGTGATGTAGTCGGATTCGCGCATCAGCAATTCGAGTTCTACTAAGCGACAGCCCAACTGTTCCGCTCTTTCGGCGGAAATGAATGGATCGTAGGCTAGGAGTTTCATGCCCATTGCTTTGGCTGCGGCGGCGAAGTGGGAACCGATTTTGCCCAAACCGACGATACCGAGGGTTTTCTTGTAAACTTCTACGCCGATGAAGCGATTGCGTTCCCATTTACCACTTTTGACAGATGCGTTGGCTTCTGGGATGTGTCTAGACATGGAGAGCATCATGGCGATCGCGTGTTCGGCCGCAGCGATCGTGTTACCTTCGGGGGAATTGACGACTACAATTCCTTTGCGGGTGGCGGCGGGTACATCTACGTTGTCTACGCCGACGCCCGCGCGGCCGATGATTTTGAGTAAGTTGCCGGCTTCAATGATTTCTTTGGTAACTTGGGTGCCAGAACGGATCATTAAAGCGTCGTAATCTGGAATAATTGCGACCAGTTCTGCTGCTGAGAGTCCTGTGTTGACGTCAACTTGAGCGACTTGGGAGAGGATATCAATTCCGGCTTGGTCGATCGGATCGGATACTAAAACTTTAGGCATAGCAAGCAATTGAGTGGAATCAGTAAAAATAGGCGGAGCTAGCATAAGGTTGAGCTTAGACTGGGAGCAGTGTTTTACTGCTCAGCTTAAACTGGCTCTTGTGCAGTCTGAATTGTATCTGGATTCGGTCTTGACCGACCGTTTTTACTGGAAATATTTTAGGTTTCAGGGTTCTTTAGCGCTCGAATCGTCTTAAAATCCCCGAACTGCTTAGCTAGTAAGTCTTTTCGGGTTATAATAAAGTTTGAGGATCTCAGCCTAACTATCAGGAATTGTGTTTAATGAATTATCTTATTGCCGTACTGCCCGATCGAATGCAAGCCGAAGCTGCTTATTGTGCCCTGGAAAAAGAAGGCTTACCGATGAAACAGGTAAGTATTTTGGGCCGTGGCTACAAAACTGCTGATGAATTTGGCTTGATTGACCCAAATCAGCAAGCGAAGAAACAAGCTAAACTTATGGCTATTTGGCTCATACCTTTTGGGTTTATTGCTGGCGTTACTTTCAGTTTGATGACTGAGTTAAAGACTTTTGCCTGGGCGGGGGAAATTGGCGATCACCTAATCGGTGGTGTATTAGGTGCGATCGCAGGTGGGATGGGTAGTGTGTTTGTGGGAGGCGCTGGTGGTATGGCTTTTGGTAGTGGTGATGCGTTACCCTACCGCAACCGTTTGAATGCTGGTAAGTTTTTGATTGCGGTGAAGGGTTCTGATGATTTGACTGGGAAAGCTGCGAATATTTTGCAGCAGTTTGAACCGGAAAATATTCAAGGTTATACAGAGACTTAGTTATTTGTTGACTGTTAACGGTTGACTGTTAACTGTTAACTGTTTTCATTCTACTCAATTAATTTTTGGAGACAGTTATGGAATCACAAACTATCGCCCTACATTCTCCCCTAGAATTAACGCTCGAATTAACTGACGAGCAGTTTTTTCAATTGTGTCAAAACAACCGGGATTTAAGATTTGAACGTACTGCTAATGGAGACTTAATTATTATGCCACCTACGGGTAGCGAAACTGGTAATTGCAATTCAGAACTAAGCTTTCAGCTTCAATTTTGGAGCCGTCAAAATAAGCCTTTGGGACTTGCTTTTGATTCTTCTACTGGATTTAAACTGCCCGACGGTTCAGATATTTCTCCCGATGCTGCTTGGGTGCGACGCGACAAATGGGATGCTTTAACTGCTGAACAAAAAAAGAAATTTGCACCGATTTGTCCTGATTTTGTAGTGGAATTGCGGTCGGCTAGCGATTCATTAGAAAAATTGCGGGCTAAAATGAAAGTGTACATCAAAAATGGAGCAAAGTTGGGATGGTTGCTCGATCGCAAAAATAGACAAGTTGAAATCTCCCGCCCCGATAAAGATGTGGAAATTTTATATTCCCCTGCAACTTTGTCAGGCGAGGATGTATTGCCCGGTTTTGTTTTGGATTTAAGTGATATTTTGTAGGTTGATTTAATTATGGCAAATTTGCAAAGAGAAGAACTGTTAAAAGGTATTGAAAATCGCGAATCGGTGGCGCGAGTGATTGACTGCGCCGAACAAGCTATTAAAACTTGGGAAGTGACTCTGACTGATTTTATGTCGCCTCCTGAATTAGCTGACGCTAAGGTTGTATTTAAGCGTTTGAGTGATGTGGAATTGGTGGCTTGGGGCGGCTATCCGCAGGCGGAAAGACAAAGAATTGCGATCGCGCGATCGGAAATTGCGATCGACTCTGCTAGTGTTGACATGGCTGCGATCGAAATCGCTGGTAATTTCCTATTCGATACAGCTTCTCACCGCGACTTTTTGGGGGCGATGTTGGGCACGGGAATTGTGCGGGAGAAAACGGGTGATGTGATTGTGTTGGGCGAACGTGGGGCGCAGGCGATCGTGATACCTGAGATGGTAGAGTATTTGGAGATGAGTTTGCAACAAGTGCGATCGGTTCCAGTAAAAACTCGTCGCATTGAGTTGAGTGAACTCAAGATTAGAGAACCAAAAAAGAAAGAAATGGTGACAGTTGAAGCCTCGATGAGATTGGATGCTGTCGCTTCTGCTGGATTCGCCATGTCTCGCAGCAAAATGGTCGATTTAATTGATAGTGGCGATGTCCGAGTTAATTGGAAAGACATCACTCAAGCTAGTCATAATGTCAAGTCGGGAGATTTAATCGCTGTTAGCGGTAAGGGAAGATTGGAAATTGGGGAAGTGGCTGTTACGAAGAAGGAACGGTATCGAGTACAATTAACTCGGTATTTGTAATTTAGAGACCCCAGAAACCGGGTTTTTTGGGAGAATATCGTTACAGCGTGCAAAAACCGCAAAAAACCCGGTTTCTTGGGTTTTGATGCGTCAGGACTGTGAAATTTGGGTTTTGGGCGATCGCCCTTAAGTTTGATAAAATTAGGTACCTGCAAAACATCTGATCGATCGCTAAATGTTTGACTCCGACAAGTACAGCAGCTTGCTATCTCAATATCAACCTCGGATCATCAAAAATGCAGATGAAAACGAGATATTTTTAGAAATCGTTGAAAGCTTGCTGTCTCGGAAAAATCTAACTCTCGAAAAAGATACTCTGCTAGAACTCTTAGTCAAACTAATTGATGATTTTGAAGAAAATCACTATCAACTGAATGCTTCAACTCCCCACTCAAGACTTCTGCACTTGATGGATGCTAGGAGTTTAGAACCAGCAGATTTAGTAGAAATTGTTGGCACAATTGAGATGGCAACAGCAATCGTTAACAGTAAGCTAGAAATCACTAAAAAACAAGCTGAGGCTTTGGAAGAGTTTTTTCATGTGAATCCGGGTTTGTTTCTGTTTAATTAATCGCAATTTCATCGAGTCGCTGGGTGGGGGCGGGTTTACGAGATTGTTGGTTTCAGGCAATTATTGGCAGGTTTACCCGCCCCTTGTATCTTAAAAGAGTGAGTCAGTCGATCGCCATGTCATTGATTTGATCGAACCGACAATCAGGCGATCGAACCGACAATCAGGCGAATCTAAAGAAACAAGGAAAGTTTTGTACAAAAAGTTCTGTAACAGGCGAAATTGCTAGCTATAGGACATCAGAAATTGGTGAAGTTTGCCGTTAATATTGGCGAAAAGAGTGTTCGATCGATTTTTACAGAACTCGGAGAATGCTAGCAATACTATCGATTGATTCCATCGCCCTAATTTCATCAATAGCCTGTTGGAAATTGCCTTCCCTAACATCGTGAGTAACCACCACAATTTCTGCTAAATCGCCGTGAATTCCCGTCTGCACAACAGATTCTAAACTAACTTTATGTTCGCCGAAACAAGTGCCGAGTTTACCAATTACGCCCGGATGATCCAGCGTCAGAAACCGAGCATAAAATCGCGTTACAAGTTCCTGCATAGGGGCAATTTTGCAGTAGTGTTGGTGAGTGCAACTCAGCAAAGGATGGGGAATAGGAACAGTTTCGGTTTTCAGAATTGCCGCAATATTCATCATGTCGGATACTACCGCGCTAGCTGTCGGCCCGGCACCGGCACCGCGCCCGTACAACATCAATTGTCCGATCGGCTCTCCTTCCACTAAAATTGCATTATAAACACCATTGACACTCGCCAGCGGATGAGTTTTCGGGACAAAGGTAGGATGCACTCTAATTGAAAGCATTTCTGTATCAGGTTTTGACTTGATATCTTGAGCAATAGCTAGCAATTTAATTACAAATCCCAGCTTATCGGCGTAGTCAATATCGGCTGCACTAACTTGTCTGATACCTTCGCAGTAAACATCTTTTAAATTGATGCGTCCGCCAAAAGCTAGCGAAGCTAAAATAGCTATTTTATCAGCAGCATCTAATCCATCTACATCGGCTGTGGGGTCAGCTTCAGCGTAACCTAATTGCTGTGCATCGGCGAGGACTTCGGCAAAGTCTGCACCTTCTGTTTGCATCCGCGTCAGGATGTAATTAGTTGTGCCGTTGACAATGCCGATCACTGTTTGAATGCGGTTAGCACCTAACGATTGTTTGAGAGTTTGGATGACTGGAATGCCGCCGCCGACAGCAGCTTCTGACATTACATAAACACCTTTTTCGTTCGCTGCTTCAAATATTTCTTGACCGTAACGGGAAATCACAGCTTTGTTCGCGGTGACAACGTGCTTGCCGCTGGCAATAGCTTGTAAAATTAGCGATCGCGCCGGTTCCAATCCCCCGATCAGTTCTACTACAATATCAACTTGAGGGTCAGTTGCGATCGCTTCCAGGTCAGTTGTCAGCACATTTTCTGGCAATTGTAAAGACCGAGTTCGAGAAATATCGCGCACACCCACCCGATAGATTTCCAATTCCTGCAACAGCGGATGGCGGCCATCTGGGGAGAGCAAAATCTCTGCCGTTCCCGCACCAACTGTACCCAAACCTAGCAAACCAATTTTGAAAGCCACGACTTTGACCCGTTGAAACTCTAATCTACAATCATTGTACGATAATCAAGCAATTTGTTATGAAGTAAGCCCAATACTCAGAGCCCCGACTTGTTAAAGAAGTCGGGGCTCTAGGTGACTAATCAACCAGACTTAATATTACAAATCAAAGTTCTGTATCGATATCTACCCCCATTTCTCGAAGCCGCTGTGATAATCTTTCAACTTGCTGTTCTAGCTGCTGATTTTGCCGTCCTACCTGCTGATTTTGCTGTCCTAACTGTTGTAGCTGTGCTTGTTCTTCTCGAATCAAATCTTCTACCAGCGGTGGAGATAGCACTTGATTCACCGATAGAATAAATTCAGCGAACTGTACAGACTGAACTTGCTGTCCCGGCAAAAATTCTTGCTGAGAGTAACTACCTTCATTTTCAGGACGGCTACAGACTCGAATTTTTGGTTGATTTGGGTCTACAATCCAATATTCAGGAATATCAATCAAGTCATATTCTGCCCGTTTACGGATGTAGTCATCCCGCCAATTTTGACTGGTAACTTCGATCACTAACAGCGGTTTTTCTTCAAAATCCAGGATTGCGGAACCAGGCTTCGCACAGATTTGTTCCCAAAGACTTTGAGTACAAATCAATACATCGGGAACGCGCGAAGAATTTTCCTCGGTTCGGACTGCGGTAGTCACAACTGCAACTAGGGGTAGATTGTGTGCTGCAAAGAAGCATCGGAACTGGTAAACCAAAAATGCAATGATTTTGATATGTATAGCTGTGGGTGTTGGCATTTCAATTATCTCTCCCCGATATAATTCATAACAAACACCCGATTCTCCCTGGTAGTTCAGATACTCTTGAAATGTCAGTTTTTGGGTGGAAATTAAGACCATGTTCAGTCATCTCCCTTTTTCGGTGAGCTTGCTTTATATTTTACACTTTATTTCTTAGTCCGCGCAGGCGGACTTTGTTTGTATAGTAGGGGTTGAAAGAGACTGTTGGCGAATCAAGAAAGGCTAATGCCCCTCACAGGTAAAATGTAGATAGTGTAGATATAGCAATCCTAAATCATTTGTGAATTTCTTACTCCCTCCCCTTAGTAAGGGGAGGGTTGGGGTGGGGTAAAAAACTTTACGACTCATTTAGGATTGCTATAGTGTAGGTTGGGTAGAGCGCGAGCGAAACCCAACTCTTCTACAATCCAGTGTTGGGTTTCGCTGACGCGGTTCCTGAGCCCTTCGACGTAGGTAGATAGTGTAGGTTGGGTAGAGCGCGAGCGAAACCCAACTCTTCTAAAATCCTGTGTTGGGTTTCGCTGACGCTCTACCCAACCTACATTTCTACATTTCTATCTAAAACAATTGTAGGGCGAGCAATGCCCGCCCTACAACTCAGATTAAATCACCTACACATTAATAGGTTTCAACGTGCCAGCGATGCTCTTTCTTCAACTGTTTTTGATAGGCAGTCCAGTCAACATCATACTTGCTAGATGCCGCCGACATTCCTTCATCGATGCCGCCTTCCATGCCTTTCAAACCGCAGATATAAGTGTGAGTTTTCGGTTTTTGAACCAACTCCCACAATTCATCGGCGTTCTCTTGAATCCGACTTTGAATGTACATTTTGCCGCCGTCAACATTCTTTTGTTCGCGGCTTATGGCATAGGTCAATCGGAAATTATCGGGGAATTCTGCCTGCAATTGCTCCAACTCTTCCTTGTACAGGATGTTGGGAGTGTAAGCAACTCCAAAGAACAGCCAAGCTAAACCTTTGAATTTGTACTCTGGATTGTTTTCCTTGAACATCCGCCACAAATAAGCGCGGAAAGGAGCAATTCCAGTACCAGTAGCCATCATAATAATGGTGGCATCCTCATCGTCGGGCAAGAGCATTTCCTTGCCTACTGGGCCAGTGATTTTGACATCAGCCCCTGGTTCCAAACCTGTCAGAAAAGTTGAACAAACACCAAAGACTTGTTCGCCAGTTTCTGGGCTTTTGTACTCTAGCCGACGCACGCACAGAGAGACTGTTTTGTCATCCAAATTATCTCCGTGACGGGTGGAGGCGATCGAATAAAGCCGAATTTTGTGAGGTTTACCGTTTTTATCAGTACCATCTGGAATAATGCCAATACTTTGACCTTCCAGATAGTGCAAATTGCCTCCAGAGATGTCTAACTTGACGTGGCGGACAGTGCCGTCGCCGCCTTCCCTGACCAATTCTTCTGTAGAGATGCACTTGCCAATATAGGGATTGGCGGGCTTGTAGAGGTTAACTGGAACCTGAATCTTTTCCTTTGCTTGAGTCATGGGCTTCGTTGTTTCTCCAGATTTCTGACTCTGTTGTCCAAGTTCTGGTGCTACAGTGCCATGAGTTTCGGGAGCGCTGTTTGAGGGGCGAATGCTGACTATTTTGCCACCCATGCGAGTAATTCTCCGCATTTCTTGATTCATGCGATCGTAGGGAACGGCGATAAACACGCTGCCACTACGACGAATCGGGTTACTTGTTTGGTCAGTTTCGCAGCTTTGACGCATACCCTCGACTTCATAGACAAAGATGCGACTGCCTGATATGGAGCTGGTCGCAACACCAGATATGCTTGGGCTGTACATTTGTTGCTTTTCCTTCACGATACAGAGTTATAAAGATAGAGAATGTGACCGTAGACTCAATTTACTTTTTTCTTAAGGTCATCGGGACTAATTGGTCGCGTTAATCTTTGGGCCTCGCCGCGCAGGGCGGGCGTGTCAAGTTTTGGTCGATCGCGTCCCCAATTCCCAATTAGCCGAACACGCCCACGAACCTCGCCCGGTTGTGTTCAGGTGTTGACTGATAGCTATTGTTGTCTGGTTAGAGTCGATAGGGGCATTTCTACCCCTATCTCTCCTTCAGAACCGGACGTGAAACTTTCGCCTCATCCGGCTCCTCGATATCTTCATCCTTTGTTAAGGATACAATTCAAAACGGATGTTATGATGGTTCTTGCTTATGAATCGTCATTTTCCGTTTTTGTGTCGTGACAGTGCTTATGCAGAAGTTGGAGGTTTTTATACTCATCCTTACCGCCTAGGGAGCGGGGTTGGATATGGTCAACTTCTACAGTGTCCGTAGGTGTGAAGTACAGACCACAGTGGGTACATTTACCTTTTTGTGCTTTTAATAGTGTTGCCACTCTTGTCGGCGTTTCTGGGTATTCTCCCCGTCTCTTGCTCCAGTAAATCCAGTCACCGTCGTAAGGTGTTGAGTTGCCTTTTACTTTAACGTGCCTTATAATAGGCGTTGCTTGGTGTTGGGTTAGCTCTAAACCTTCTTCTGTGCTGAAACACCAATTTCTGTCGCCTACTGTTCGCCAGTATTTGTCTTTGTTGATGCTACCTTTTCCCCGTCTTCTAGCCCATGCTCTTAATTTGTCGTAAGTAAGGTTATCCACCTTGTTAAAGGTTTCTTTACTTACTACTGTTGAGTAATAGTTGGACCATCCCCTAATTATTGGATTAAGCCTTTTGATTAAGGCATATTGGGGGGAGTGGCTATGAGTATCTATTACTTTTTCAATTTTTACAAGATGAGCTTTGACTTTGGGCTTTGACGGAGTGATTAATGTCTTAAAACCGAGTGGTATTCCGTGTGTATTTTTGGCACTTCGGTAGTTACCTACCTTATGTTGTTGTACATGGAATCCTAAAAACTCAAACCCAACATTTCCATTGTATTCGTTGAGGGTGTGGGTTAATTTTGTTTTACTTGGTTTTAATTCTAAGCCTAAATCACTTAACCATTCTGCAATTATCTTCTGACAGGCTAGTATTACTTCAATGTCTTTGTGAATAATCACAAAATCATCGGCGTACCGGATTAAACTGATTTCGTTCCGTCGGGAAATAGAATTTCCAACGAATTGTTTAACCCGTTCTTCCATTCCGTGTAAGGCTATGTTAGCCAGAAGTGGGGAAATAACCCCACCTTGTGGTGTGCCGTCCTTAGTTGGGAAGATTTCACCTTGGTCTAATACCCCGCTTTTAAGCCAGGACTTAATTTGTCTTCGGAGTCCTGGATAGGTATTGATTTTGTCAAGTAATGCTTTGTGATTAATGCGGTCAAAGCATTTGGCAATATCAGCGTCTAGCACATATTTGGCTTTGTATCTGATACTGTCAAAAATAGCTCCAATCGCATCGTGACACGACCTACCGGGTCTAAAACCATAGGAGTTTGGCTCAAAACGAGCTTCCCATTCTGGCTCAAGAGCTGATTTTACAACTGCTTGTAAGGCGCGGTCGTACATTGTGGGTATGCCTAATGGTCTAGACTCATTAGTACCTGGCTTTGGTATCATTACCCGACGTGTCGGTTGTGATTTACCAGTTGTTTTGAGTTGACTTACTAGCTCCAAGCGTTGCTTCGGGGTTAGTAATTTGATACCATCCACACCTGCTGTACGCTTCCCAGTATTGTCTTGTGTGACCCGTCGTACCGCTAGAACCTTATTAGACCATGAATTAATCAAGGTCTTTTGAAGCTTCCGAACTGCTTTAACGTCGCCACGCTCACTTGCTCGATAGATACGTTTTTGCAACTTGAATGTCAATCTTTCGGCTTTTCGCCAATTGATTTGATTCCATTCCACCGTCGGGTTGTCCCGCGTTTTAGACTTATTCATTGCTACTAAGTTCCTATCCTTGAAGTTACCGTGTACCTGTCTGCATATCTCTGTTATTACAACAGAGCATTGGCTTCTGATACAATCCCTCTCCCATATATTATTCGTTAGCTACTTACTGGATAATCGACATGATTCCAGAAATATATGAGAGTTACTTCGTTCCAAATACACATTGTTTGAGTTTTTAGTGTGATGCTCTCCACCGGGTTTATGGGCGGTGCTTATAGGTCGAAGTACAAATCGCCTATGCCCTATCCTTGCCTTTTGGCTTGGTCTTAATCAGTCTAAACCCGTGTTTTACAACGGTTTTATACTTGATTCAGCCGTTAAACCATCTAGTCTAACGATGGTTCAGTCACATCTTCGTTTTCCTACACAATGAACTCCTGCTCGACAGTTACCAGTTTCGGCTACCAGTAGTCTGCCTTTTATCCCCGCTTTACCCTTTTAGTTGCTACCTAACAAGATAGGGGATATGCTTTTACCGCTGCACTTGCGGACTGAGACTTGGATTGACCCGCACTCAGATGTGTATTTAGTTGTTATGGCTTAAGAGCCATACTAGCCGTCCCTGAGTATTTTTACTCATTTAGACTAAACGAATCACACCGTACTGTGACTATTTTACCCGATCGCGGGTGCAGCCCCGATAAGTCGTTTCGATTGGCGGCCGGCGATGGAATACCGCATCGGGCAACAAATGACTCCTATTGACCGAAAGCAGCCTGGTACAAAGTCCTGGATTTATGCCTCCCCAGGCTGAGGAGGGGTCGATTCTTCAATAATTCTCCAATCTAAAATCTAAAATCTAAAATCGATCGACGTTGAGTTTGTAGTGGGCGATCGCATTCTGGTAAGATTAACAACTAAAGTTAGCGTTAATAGATCGTAAGATCTTATGCCCCAAGCAATCCCAAATGCCTTGTGCGATGGGATAGAGAGCTGCGTAGTTCAGCCCAGGCGGGTCAATCCGCTCGAAGTAAAAAAGAAAGGGGAGGAATTCACGCCTCCCATGTCATACATAAATGACTATACTTTTACAAGCTATTAATTACTTGCCTTGAAAATTGCTTGCGTCTTCCCTAACAAGCAGTCAACGGACTGCTGTATGCTGGTGCAAGCTCGATCCCACAGGATAGCAAAGCCGCGCCAAGCCGGATTGTAGCAACCTGTGGGCAGAAATTTTGTGGAATCTACACTCTTTGTTAGTAAACAGTGATTTTTTTAGAGGGAAACTATGAAAAGTAAGCCGGATCGCGTGGTTTTAATTGGCGTTGCCGGAGACTCCGGATGCGGAAAATCTACTTTTTTGCGCCGATTGACTGATTTGTTCGGAGAAGATTTCGTTACCGTAATCTGCCTGGACGACTATCATTGTCTCGATCGCAAACAGCGCAAACAAACAGGAATTACCGCCCTTGACCCCAGAGCGAACAATTTCGACCTGATGTACGAGCAAATGAAAGCGCTCAAAGAAGGCCGGGGAATCGACAAGCCGATTTACAACCACGAAACCGGCCTGCTCGATCCTCCTGAGTGGGTAGAGCCGAATCATGTGATTGTGATTGAGGGATTGCACCCGCTGTACGACGAACGAGTTCGAGATCTCCTCGACTTCAGCGTCTACCTAGACATCAGCGACGAAGTAAAAATTGCTTGGAAAATCCAGCGCGACATGGCGGAACGGGGCCACCGTTACGAAGACGTGCTGTTTGCGATCAACGCTCGCAAACCCGATTTTACGGCTTACATTGACCCGCAAAAGCAATATGCCGATGTGGTACTTCAAGTATTGCCGACCAATTTAATTAAGGATGACAAAGAGCGGAAGGTTCTGCGCGTGCAGATGATTCAGCGCGAAGGTGTCGCCAACTTTGAGCCTGCCTATTTGTTTGACGAAGGTTCAACAATTAACTGGATTCCTTGCGGCCGCAAACTGACTTGTTCCTATCCAGGAATTAAGATGTATTACGGGCCTGACGCTTTCTACGGCCACGAAGTTTCGATTTTGGAAGTAGACGGTCAGTTTGAAAATCTGGAAGAAGTTATTTACATTGAAAACCATTTGAGCAAGACTTCTGCGAAGTATCAAGGCGAGTTGACTCACCTATTGCTTCAGCACCGTGAATATCCTGGTTCTAATAATGGAACTGGTTTGTTCCAAGTGTTGGTGGGATTGAAGATGCGGGCGACTTACGAGAAGTTGACTGCGAAGGAAGCGAAAGTGGCTGTTAGTGTTTAGAACGAGAACATGAAGGATTTGGGAGGCGCGATCGCGCCTCTTTTTTTGTGGGAAATGAACGGCAGACGGTGATTTTGGCGCAGAGAAGAGTTAGGGCATAATATAGCAGTTGAGAGTTGACAGTTGACAGTTGACAGTTGTAGCAACCAAATCAAACCGCTTATGCTGGAGGGGTCAGGAATCTATTCATGAGTTTATTTCTGTCCTAACCGATGTGGCGGTTGCTATACAATTCATTTCAGAAATATCTAAATTTCAAAAAATGTCTGTATTGCCTATGAAATCGTGAGATTAGATTTGAAAAAAAGCGTTAACCCAAGCATATTGAGTTAGCGTAGAGTGTTTGGCAATAGAGAGTTTAAAAATGTTTTTCAGGCTTGATTGAGGGTAGTTCTAGTTGTACCTCATCTTTCTGATAACCGCAATAATTCGCTGCAACCCTGTCTGAATATCGATTAAGAATGCCAAAAACTTTAGTGCAGCACCACTACCTCTTCCAGCAATAGCTTCATTCGGTTGCCGATCGCCCCGACATTGGGTTCCTGTAAAATACCTAGATGGTCTCCAGGTACATCGTAAATGGTCAGACCGTCTTTGAGATAAGGTTTCCAGCCTAGATCCGGATCGAGACTGACACTTTTGCCATCTTCAGAATCCAGCGCTTTAAACATAACTACTTTGCCAGCATAGGGTTTTGGCAGGTAAGCTCGTTCTGCTTGCTCAATTATCTTGTCTCTCATCAAATAGTCGGTGGTGCAAGACATTAACTCTGTAGGTTCTTTCACCTTAAGGTATCGCCCGATCGTCTTGCGGGCCAGCATTGTCATTTTGTCTGTAAGTGTCATTATTTTATCGACGATGCTACTGACGATGTAACCTATACCCTGCTTAGCAATTTTTTGGGCATGGAAGCGCAGCCGCTGCTGAATGGGTAGGGGCTTGTAGGCAGAGAGCAACATGGAATCAAACATCACCAATAACGCTGTTTCCTGTCCTTTAGCTGCCAATTGTTGAGCTACCTCAAAAGCCACAATACCTCCAAATGACAAACCACCCAAATAATAGGGGCCTTCTGGTTGCACCTTCACGAGTTCCTTGATGTAATAGTCTGCGATCGCCTCAACCTGATTGACTGGCCCGTTCACGCCATCTTTAACAACAGCAATTAAGGCATATATCGGCCGATCTAGCCCCAAATATGGAATTAACGGATGATAAATAGACACTCCTTCAAACAGAAATAGTGGTGGCTGAGAACCCTTCGGTTGAATCTCAACTAAGGAAAGGCTTTGGTTGGGGATATTGCCTTGACGTAAAATGTCGGCTAATTGTTTGATGGTTGGGGCTTGGAAGATAATCGATAGCGGCCAACTCTGCTGCAACTTTTCGTCAATTTTGTCAGCTAAGCGAGCTGCTAACAGGGATGTACCGCCTAAATCCATGAAATTATCCGTAGTACCGATCGGCTTAATATTGAGTATCTGCTCCCAAATTTGGACAAGTTGAGCTTCTAGTCCATCAATAGGCAACACAACTTCACTATTTTTAACCAGATCGGCAACCTGATGTTCTGGAAACGCACGGCGATCGACTTTACCATTGGGGGTCATGGGGAAGCTGTCCATCACTACAACGGCTGCCGGAATCATGTATGCCGGTAGCTTTGTTTGTAGAAAACTACGCAATGCAGAAAGCTGAATTGGTTGTCCGTGCTTCGGAATGATATATGCCACTAAGCGCTTTTCACCGGGTACATCTTCCCGTGCCAAAACTATACCTTGCTGCACAGATGGGTACTGTTCCAAATAGGTTTCAATTTCTAGTAACTCAATCCGAAAACCTCGAATTTTTACCTGAAAATCGATGCGACCAATAAACTCCAACGTTCCATTGGGTAAATAGCGGGCAGTATCCCCTGTTCTGTAAAGTTTGTCGTAAGGTCGATCGCTAAATGGATTAGCAATAAACTTACTTGCAGTGCGTTCTGCCAAGTTGAGATATCCCCTCGCAACCCCTGGGCCGCCAATATACAGTTCTCCAATATCGCCATCTGGCACAGGATTTAGGTTTTCATCCAGAATGTAAATTTGGCTGTTGGGAAGAGGACGACCGATCGGAATATCTGCTTCACTACTGAGATCGTAGCCTTCAGCGATCGGGTCATAAATGGTGGCCGTCACCGTAGTTTCAGTCGGCCCATAGGTATTGAGCCAACGAGGATATTCCCCAACCAATTGTCGCCATTCAGCATACAGAGCGCGAGAGGCTTTTTCTCCGCCCACAATCACCAATCTCACATCTGGGGACATGGGAACACCTAGCAATGAGAGTCCGCTCACTAAGCCATGCCAAAAAGCAGTTGGCAAGTCCAGAATAGTAATGCGTTCTTGCTCAATAAATTCGAGGAATTGGCGGGTAGAGCTAATACTGTCTTCAGTTCGCAGCACGATTGTTGCACCACTTATCAAGGATGGAAAAACTTCCTCAATGATGATGTCAAAGCTCATGCTAGAGAATTGAAGTACCCGATCGCCAGCCTGAAGATTAAATTCCTGTGCGATCGCCTTGCTGTGGTGAACCATGCCCCGGTGAGTAATCATTACACCCTTGGGATTCCCCGTCGAACCAGAGGTATAAATAACGTAAGCCAAATGCTCGGGTGTTGTCAGCAGAGACAAATTTTCAGTGCTGTATGGCGCCATATCGTGCCAGTCTGTATCTGGACAAATCACGCGAGCATTGTGTTCGGGCAAAAATTCAACCAGGTGCTGTTGAATCAAAATGAATCGCACACTAGCATCTCGTAACTTGTACGCTCGGCGCTCGTGGGGATAGGCTGGGTCGATCGGCACATAGGCCGCCCCAGCCTTCATCACCCCCAAAAAGCAAATCACCATTTCCATGCACCGATTCATACAGATAGCAATCAGTTCATCCGGTTGCACTCCTAGTGCTTGAAGGTAATGGGCGAGCTGGTTTGCGCGTTGATTTAAGGCATCATAGGTTAATTCTTGCCCTTGAAATGACAGGGCGATCGCATCAGGAGTCTGCTTAACCTGTGCTTCAAACCATTGATGGATACTCACATAGTGCGATCGAGTTAGATCGACTTGAGAGTCCTCGACAGAGGAAATATCGTGAGTATATAATGGAACATCAACACAGACATCGTGGGTAGTTTTTAGCGCATCAGTTTCCTTGTTGGGTAAGTACCCATCACCACTCGTCAAAAAATCTTGAGAGTTCATCATATTTGTGACTTAAGTAGGGCGAGCGAGCTTAAGAGATGGCCTCCTGTCGGCAATTCCTTCTCCCGCATTCATCCAGCTCACAGCTTTTTGTGGACTGCTTGTTGTGCAGTGATGAATTAATTGCTGTTCTTAACTTATTGTAGCCGATCGCCCTTACTGAACAGACATCAAAAATGCGTAGACCTAGCCAGCCTTAGACATCCCACCCATCAGATAGCACACTAACAGCAAAAAAGCAAGTACCACCCCGAAAGTCGAAACTATCCGAAGCGCAGCACAATTCACAAATTCCAGAAAACATCCTTAAATCAACTTCGATCGCCCAGTGACTCAGATTTACCAAATTGTGTCTATACTCGATAATTGAATCCGGCGATCGCGACTAATAACAGGTACATTAAGATACAAACCAGTAGCAGCAATAATGCGATCGGGCAAATCGGGAATTTGCGATCGGTCAACTTGCCTTACGCAGCATTAAAAATCCTCCCTTGGAAAATTCGCCCATTCTTCCCTGCGAACTTCATCTATATCAGCAGCAGAAGGTGCAATTCCCAAGTCAGCACATAAACCCCACAATGATTTGCGGGGAGTCGGCATAACAACTAATTCTCGTTCTATTTCAGGAACTATCGACTTAATCAACCGTAACTTTTCGGCTAGAGACAACTGCTTGACAAGATTTAAAACAGCCTCGAAAGTCATGTTTTTTAGGCTTCTATTTTTGATTGATGTAATTGTAGCATTTTATCTGAATTGTGTGAAGGCAGGTTCACAAATACTTTAGGTTTATATGGATATTCATGAACCCGTCCCTACAGAAATTATGTCTGTTTAAGCTGACATCTTGATGGTTTTATCTGAACCACCACTGGCAAGCAGTTGCCCGTTAGGAATGATAGCGCTCAATCAGCCAACGATAACTATACCATCTCACATAAGTAGTAACATCCTCTAGCTTTCAGGCTTAAGTTGACACCAATGAGCATTGCTGTGTCCTTTCGGTGTGTCCTTTCGGTGTGTCCTTTCGGTGTGTCCTTTCGCCAAATATCTCACTTTTGAAATTCAATCAACCCATGACATTTTCCATCAACCAATTAAACTTAGCCTGAGCTAGGGCTAAATTCTCCATCACACTCGGATTAATATCCCCCTGGTCTAATTCAGAGTTTTCTAACTCTAGATTACGACCGTATTCTATATGTCTGATCGTACCGCGCATTCTGTCAGCCAGACATAGAGAAATTCCACAATAAAATCGGGAAGCAAAGCCCATATCATTTTGAAGTTTAAGAATTAACTGTCGCCGTGGAATTGCTAGCAACTCAGTTTTTTCGATCGCCTTCACCGTTGCCAAAGGAGGCCTGGCATCAATAAAAGAAACTTCTCCCACAAGTTCTCCGCTACTTATTTTTGCCAGTTCTTTAGTACCCTCAGCTTCTAGCAAAACGCTCAAATTCCCCTTCAATACAATGTATAGGGCATCGATTTGTCTCCCTTCGTGGATCAGTACCCTGCCGGAGTCAATAATTTCTTTTTTACCTTTTTGGACGATCCAGTTAATGTCGTCATTATTTAACTGACTCAAAATGAAAAGTGCTTTTTTTCTATTACCGTCAGTCATCAGTTTGGCTCCCGATCGCCTTTTTTATAAAAATTAGATGAATTATTATTCAATAATACCATTTCTTTAACAAATTTTTTACTCAATAATTTTGATTAACAAATGTTAACTTTTCGTTTCCGAAGCAATGTGGGATGAGGCGCGGGACGTAACTCACCGCGCCCAGTCCCTCTAACTAAATCGATCGCAAATCGGGATAGCTAGCCAACATATCATCAGCAGTCAAAGTATCGCCATTAGCTTGAGGAGTCCACAGCACCTCAACCGCCAGCAACTGCTCGCTCGATACACCCCCAATCTGACGCAAAGCGAGGCGCAAATCTTCGGAATTTCTGACTGTGGGCAATTGCAGTTTACCTTGAGTACCGACAATCACTGTCACCACAATATATTCGCCAGGAGCTTGAGTCAAATCCTCAGCAACCAGTGCGCCATTTACGGGCGCGCTTGACAGCGTTTGATTGCTTCCTGATTGTCGAATCTGGTTGTTAAAATTCGAGAGAGTTTCTTCACTAAACTTGCTACGTTCTGCCAGAGAAAATTGGTTAAATTTAGCTTCTGCGGCTTCCAAGCGAGTTTGCACAGATTCAGCACCCGCGTAAACCCAGTATTCTGGATGGCGCAGCAAGGCCAAAGTAGACTCTTGTAAAACTTGAGCACGGCCCGTTGCTGAATCAGTATTCACTGTTTTTGCTAAGGAGTCGAGTTCCGATTGCAAACCGCGGCCCTCTGCTAGCAAACCGACTTGCAAACGAGCCACAGAAACGGTTGTAGGTGTGCTGTTGCCAAGTTCATCGGTGCCGCCCCCAGCGTTACGGAAGCTTTGGACTAGGAAATTTGCGATCGAAATAAAGATCAAAATCGAGAACAAACCACCGAACCCGCCCCCAAATCCAAAAAAGGGCAACAAGAACGGGAAACCAAAGCCACCACCAAAGCCACCGCCTCCATAGTACCCCCCTCCAGACGGTGCGTAAGTACGGCTTGGAGACGAGTAACTGCGTGCTGGAGCCCTAAAAGATCCGCCTCCCATGCGTCCGCCGCTGCGGGCTGCCATTGCACCATCAGCGTTACTGAAAGCTAGGGTGAGTACCAGCCCGATCGCAAATAGTGATTTCAAAAGTGGTTTGATTCTGGAGATTAGTTGCTTGTACATAAGACCGTTAGTATTTAACACACATCTACAATTTACAGTCAATCATGGGTTCTGGGGAGCCCGGTTGCAGGTGTGAAGACTGCGAGATATCCGTACCCTACCTCCCAATCTCCCAATCTCCCAATCTCCCAATCTCCCAATCTCCCAATCTCCCTCTTCGCCTGCTTTCACTTTTACAGAACTTTACCTAATTAGCGGGCGATCGACCAACAATAAGCTCTAGACTTTTAAGACAACACCACCAGTCCCGATGACCTGAGATGTTGCACCAATATATCAATAAGGGGATTTTGTGTGGGTGGGGGCGGGTTTATTTAACCTGTCTGCACCCTTTAAAGCTATTGGTGAACCCGCCCCTACAGGTTGTTGACTTGCGGGTGCAAGATCTCAGAATCGCCGGACTTGACCTAACATTAAAAAAACATTATGTTTCCCACTCACCGTCCCCGCCGCCTCCGTAACCATCCCCAACTCCGCCGGATGGTGCGCGAAAACATCTTGACAACTAGCGATTTAATTTACCCCTTATTTGCAGTACCAGGGGAAAATTTTGCTAAAGAAGTCATATCGATGCCAGGAGTGTACAACCTATCGATCGACAAAATAGTAGAAGAAGCCAAAGAAGTCTACGATCTCGGCATTCCTGCGATCATTTTATTCGGCATTCCCGCAGACAAAGATATAGATGCTACAGGTGCTTGGCACGATTGCGGCATCGTCCAAAAAGCGACAGCAGCAGTCAAACAAGCAGTACCAGATTTAATTGTTATGGTCGATACTTGTCTGTGTGAATATACCAGTCATGGTCACTGTGGCTATTTGCAAGTCGGAGATTTAAGCGGTCGCGTTTTGAACGACCCAACTCTAGAATTGCTCAAGAAAACTGCCGTTGCTCAAGCTAAAGCTGGTGCAGATATTATTGCACCTTCTGGGATGATGGATGGTTTTGTTGGAGCAATTCGCGAAGGATTGGACGATGCTGGATTTGAAGATATTCCCATCATGTCCTACGCGGCAAAATATGCCTCAGCTTATTATGGCCCATTCCGGGATGCCGCTGATTCTACTCCGCAATTTGGCGATCGGCGCACCTATCAAATGGACCCAGGAAACGGCCGTGAAGCTCTCAAAGAAATTGCTCTTGATATTGCCGAAGGTGCAGATATGCTAATGGTTAAACCAGCTTTGGCTTACATGGACATCATCTGGCGTGTCAAAGAAGCAACTAATTTGCCAGTTGCAGCTTACAACGTTTCTGGAGAATATGCGATGGTGAAAGCCGCCGCTTTGAATGGTTGGATAGATGAAGAAAGAGTAGTGATGGAAACCTTAACAGGATTCAAACGTGCTGGTGCCGATCTGATTTTAACTTATCACGCCAAAGACGCTGCCCGCTGGTTGCAAAATTGAGCGAGAGGACACGGCAATGCCGTTTCCCTACCCCGATGAATTGTAGGGAAATCCCAAATATGTAGGTTGGGTTGAGTTTACGAAACCCAACATCTTAATTTTAAATGAAAAGTTGGGTTTCGCTATCGCTCTACCCAACCTACTTCTGAGGACACGGCAATGCCCTTGGACTACCCCGATGAATTCTAGGGAAATCCCAAATATGTAGGTTGGGTTGAGTTTACGAAACCCAACATCTTAATTTTAAATGAAAAGTTGGGTTTCGCTATCGCTCTACCCAACCTACTTCTGAGGACACGGCAATGCCCTTGGACTACCCCGATGAATTCTAGGGAAATCCCAAATATGTAGGTTGGGTTGAGTTTACGAAACCCAACATCTTAATTTTAAATGAAAAGTTGGGTTTCGCTATCGCTCTACCCAACCTACTTCTGAGGACACGACAGTGCCGTTTCCCTACCCCGATGAATTGTAGGGACACGGCACTGCCGTGTCCTGAGCATGGCACCGATCAGAAAAAGTATTAATGATTACCGAAATTAGTCAGATAATATGCGTGAATTAAATTAGTTTTGTATGTTTAGAATTAAATACAATTCACAGGCAGATTTAGAATGACATCAACGACTAGAGATTCGAGTCATATTCAGTTTTGCACTGGTCACAATCGAGTAGACCTCGAACAACTTCAACATCTATTTAAAGTAGCCGCATTTTGGGCGAGGGAACGCAAGAGCGAAGATTGGAAAATTGCGATCGCAAATAGTGAACCAGTTGTCACCGTTTGGGATAAGGAAAGAGCCATAGGTTTTGCCAGAGCAACATCAGATGGCATCTATAGAGCTACTATTTGGGATGTTGCCATTCACCCAGACTACCAAGGTTCAGGACTCGGACGCAAATTAGTCGAAACAGTTTTAAGTCACCCGCGAATGAGCCGAGTAGAGCGAGTTTATCTGATGACAACTTACAAACAAAGCTTCTACGAACGCATCGGTTTTCAATACAATGCTAGCACTACAATGGTACTAGAAAATCAGCCCTTAGAAGAGAATATCGAATTAGAAATTATCAATAGCGAATTAGTAATTGGTAATTGCTAATACCAAATCCACTTGCATCGGAATGATTAAACCGCGAAGGCGCAAAGAACGCGAAGGAAGAACTGCATTTTCTTCTTGATCTTCCTTCGCGGCCTTCGCGTCTTCGCGGTTCATTTAATCTTACTCCATAAATGACTGCTTAGCCAAAGGAATAGAACATTGAGTCCGAGTAAAATTGGACTCTTCAGTCTCACAAGGAACCGCCAGAACTTCTAAACGCCCATTCATCAAAGTTAGCAGCGTTTGATCCATCAATAACCTCATTCCAGAAGACACTTTAGGAGTATCAGTATCACTGCTATTAGTATCGCTCTCCAAATCGTGCTTGAGTAAATCCCAAGACTCACTCCAAGCACTGATTGAACGCTGATCGTCTACCCAAATATTAACATAGCCAGATTCCGGCGAAGGGTGGGCAGAAACCACAATACTCCCCTCTTCCATTTCAGCAATAGCAGTATCGATTAAATTAACTAAAACTTGTCTCAATCTCGGAATATCAGCTAATACATAAATTTCCGAATCGGGCGGGGAGATTTCTAGGCGAATGTTACGGTTAGCCGCTTGCAAGAAAGTTAAATCATCGACTTCATCAAATATCTTGGCTAACTGAATCGGCTCAATATCCATCGTCTCAGTGCCGTGTTCAGTTTTAGCAACAAACAGAATTTGATCGATCAATTTTACTAGCTTGAGTGCCGCGACGTGAGCTTGTTCGACAAACTCTCGTTCTTCAGCAGCATCGTCGCACAAATCAGACAAAATTAACTGCAATGTGCCAATCATACTGCTCAGGGGCGATCGCAATTCGTGAGAAGTCCGAGCCAAAAAACCCGCCTTAAATTGACTCATTTCCGATGCCATCTGATAAGCCAATTGAGTTTGCTTCAATTGCTCAGAAAGCCCATCAAACTTCTCTAAGTAAATCTCTTGAGGAGTTGAGGGCTGGTGGGATAAAGGTTCTAGAGGTTGCGAACTCTTTTGCCGCGGGCGCAAGATCAAATTGCTTCCCAAACCCAGTCCCAGTCCCATTCCTACATATATCAATTCGCTCCAGCCCATCAACGCCATATCACTTTGCCTTGGAGTTTAGCTTTTAGGATTATTCTAACTGTACCGTGCCTTGTCGCAAGATTTTCCAACCACTGCCAGTCCATTTTGCCACAGTGGAAGGTAGACTCGAAGCTGTGGCTACTGTTGATAATTGTGAAGCTAGTAAAGTCAGGACTTCGGGAAACTGAGCTTCTATTTCGGCGATCGACTCTAGAGGCGCTTGGCCTGATAAATTGGCACTGGTGGTAGCCAAAGGGCCTGTTTGCTGTAGGATTTTGCGGGCCAGGACACAGTTAGGGACTCGTACTCCAATTGTAGTCGGGTCGATCGCATTCATCGCAGCGGGCACTTTTTCCGAGGCTGGGAGCACCAAAGTTAACGCCCCCGGCCAAAAAGATTGGGCCACTTGCTGCCACACTTGGAAGTCTGCTGGACTTCCGTGCACATAAGGCCACAAATCCTCTGCTGAGCCTGCCATCAAAATCAGCGGTTTGTCTTGGCTGCGCTGTTTAGCTACAAAAATTAACTCGGAGCGATCGGGCAAAGCCGCCAAAGCGGGTACAGTATCAGTGGGAAAACTGACTATATAATCTCCTGAAATTGCCCCTTGAATCAAGGAGTCGATCGAAACTTGAGTCATCGGATTTTAGATTTTAGATTTTAGATGACGCATGGGTCATCAGAAACCGGGTTTTTTGCGAGAATACTTGTTGCAGTCCACAGATTCGGTAAAAACCCGGTTTCTTTGGTCGGAGTCCATTAACAGTCAACAGTCAACAGTCAACTGTCAACTGTCAACAGTCATATCAGTCCGAAACTTCTCCACTACTCGATTTAACTCCATCGAATGAGAAGCCTTAAATAAAATGCGATCGCCCGTTTCAACAAATTCCATTAAATGCCTTGCTAGCACTTCATGGGAATTCGCAGCCGCAACATCTTCTATCTCCACCAAAGGCAAACCAGTAGCACCAGCCGCCATCGCGACAGCCTCTTCAAAATCAGCAAAAATAAACAAAGCATCAAGATTTAAATTTAGGGCTGCTGTTCCTACTTTTTTGTGAAATGCGAGCGACTTATCGCCCAATTCCTTCATCGTTCCCAACACCGCAATCCGGCGTTTTCCCGGAGTATCCGCCAACAGTCTCAAGGCCGCCAACATCGACTCCAAACCAGCATTATAAGTCTCATCCAAAATCACAATGTCATTGGGTAATTCGTATTTACGCGCTCTACCATCTGGTAACTGCACAGACAAACCTTGTGTGAAAAATTCCCAATCAATATCTAACACTTTTGCTACGGCTAAAGCGGCCAAATAATTCACAGCATTGTGTTGTCCCGGTAGAGGCAATGGCAATTGGATATCTTGAATACGCATGGAATTATTGTCTAGAAATTCTCCACACAAATCTCCACCTTCTAACCCGTAAGTTAAAGTTTTACCCTCCCAAACTTTCGCCGCTGCTGTCATCAATTTATCGTGATCTTGATTGAGAATAGCAATACTATCAGCAGGCATTTCTGCTAATAACTCGCATTTAGCGATCGCGATCGCCTCTTCAGACCCCAATCGCCCTATATGCGCCGTTCCCACATTCGTAATCACTGCTACAGTTGGACGGGCTATTTGCGTCAACACCGCAATTTCACCAAGTCCGCGCATTCCCATCTCAATTACGGCATAATTGTGTTCTGGTGAAAGCTCTAACAGGGTTTTGGGAACTCCAATTTCATTGTTATAGTTGAATTGAGTTTTCAGCACATTTCCTTGAGTTGACAAAACTGCTGCAATCAATTCTTTGGTAGTAGTTTTACCTACCGAACCAGTGACGGCAACGATCGGTATAGTAAATTGGTCGCGCCACCAACGGGCGATCGCCTGATAAGCTGTTAAAGTATTGTCAACTCGCAATAGTGGAAAATTTGGAACTGTTCCTTCCCAAGCGCGATCGACAACCGCCACAATTGCCCCCAAATCCCTGGCTTTTTCGACAAATTGATGCCCGTCAAAATTTTCTCCCCGCAGTGCCAAAAATACCTCACCCCCCTGAATAGTACGGGTGTCTGTGGCAATACCTATCCCTAAAGTTGTCAAAACAACCTCAGATGCCATAGGCACGGGTACTGTTAAAATTTCAGCAAGTTGGCAAATAGTGACACGACAAACCATATGACTAGCACTCACACTTCAAATAATTATTTTCCGAACTCGGTGCAGCTCGCCGGGCCTCAGAATTAACTGTTTGGGGGCTGCCGATCGGGATTTGCTTTAACAATCGTAATACTAAATCGCACGCTGACTGAAAAATCTGTAACTGAGCGTCTACATTCTTTACCAATACTTTACATAAAATCCTGTGATTTAGGTCTTGCTAAAGCCAAACAATTTATGTCATGCTATTGTTGACAGATAATTTAAGTACACAAAAAAGAGCGATCGGGTTCAAGATGCTGACCAAGAATTTATGGTGGTACGGGCCCCGGATTTATCCGTGGTGTCAATCTAAAATCTAAAATCTAAAATCGATTGACCGCTTCAACCCCAAAGCCTTGGGAATCCAGAAGATCGGTTAACTCAATTCAGGCGCTTCATCAGCCAATTTATAGAGCCAATCGCCCTGAAAAATCCTGCCCAATCCTCCGAGGGTGAAAAGAGTGAGCAATTCCTGGACAGACAGTTACAACCGACCAAGCTACGAAGCTGAACAGCTACTTTATAATCACTGGCTGGAACTGGTACAAGTAGAGCAACCAGCGGAAATTATCAATCGTTTTCGCACTTTATTTATACATTGTGATAATTATCCCGATCGCACCATCGTCGCAGCCCTGGAAAAAATAGCAACCTCAAAAGAAGCAGAACCAGAACTCAAGTACATCCTCAACCGCTGCTGTCACATAGCGATCAACCGCTGGCAAACACACCCCCATAAGCAAGCCGCCATCCCTGAATTGATCGCCCTGTTTGAAGAAGTACCCAAGGTAATATTTGGATATAATCAATCACGGGCGATCGGTCATATCACCAGAATAGTCAATCAATTTACCGAAAGCGAACAATACCTCGCCCTCAAACGCTTATCCAAAGTCATCACCCACAACTCAGAAGACACCAGCAGCAAAACCCCCACAAAGCTAGCCCTAGGAACCTTAATTCCCCGCTACCCATACCTTTACAGCCACTGCCTCCTCAGCGACGACAGCAACTACGAACAGCAGAAAGTCATTAAAACCATTCAAGCCCGCAAGCAGCACCAATTTGAAATCAACCTCTCCCAATATGTAGCTCACCAAGTCAGAAAAGTCCAAACAGCTCGTCGCCAAACCTCCCTTTCTTTTGGTAGAACTATCCAAAACATCAAAAATCCTACCCTCTTGAGCGACCCCGAACTGTTCTTCGCCCTAAAGCAATTTGTCGGAAAAGTAGAAGCAGGCAATACTTACAGGCAGATAGCGGGCAGTTTTCTCGCCAACACTAGCCAAACAACTCAGTGCTACGGTTCTTTTAAAGATGACTTATATGAATATCTAATTTCTTCCCTCACCGACCATCGCTACAGCAAAGGTCAATTTAAAGACAAATTGTATAAGCAATTACAAAGCACCTTTCCCCACAGCGATTCTCAGCAGTTCAACGAATTTTTAATGATGAGAACTTGCAGCCAGTTATTAAATTTTTTAGTAGTAGAGAGTCAGAAGCGACCCAACCACTTTGTCTTCATTGACCTGATTTCCAACCTCGGCCCCACTGAGACGACAGGTTTGCTGCTGAAAATTGTACTAATTTGCGACAAAGTTAAACCCTACCTAGAAAAGCGGTTGGCAATTTTGTTCGGCCACTACGAATTTTCTGCCCCAGCCGCCGTAATGTGGCTAGTCAAAGCCCTAGAAAACCTGAATCTAGCTTTGAGTACCAACTTTGGCAAGGTTGACGTATCATTCCTCCGGTGAATAGCCTTGGCACAACTGAAACCAACTCAGAAGACACTATTCTGTGTTAAAATGCCAAATGTGAATTAGATTCGGTTGTAGGCTTTGTTCATTGCTACAGAATTGTCTAAAAACTTGCCCTTCTGTATCGGCAGGGAACTCTCCGAAACTGAAATCTTTGCACTGTTTAAATTTTGGAGTTATTTCCCATGTCGATATACGTCGGTAACTTATCCTACCAAGTTACCTCACAAGAAATCACCTCTGTCTTCGCCGAATACGGAACGGTCAAGCGAGTGCATCTACCTACCGACAGAGAAACAAGTCGCCCCCGCGGCTTCGGTTTTGTAGAAATGTCCACAGATGCCGAAGAAGATGCAGCGATTGCTGCTCTCGATGGAGCAGAGTGGATGGGTCGCGACCTCAAAGTTAATAAGGCAAAGCCCCGCGAAGATGAAGGTAATCGCGGAGGTGGCAACCGTGGAGGCGGACGCGGACGTTTTTAATTTGCCAATTAATTTCCTAAAATTTCCAAGTCTACTGCCGTAAATATACTTAAAAGCCAAGGGTTGTAACCTTGGCTTTTAGGTATGATTCCGGTAACACCGGAATTGATATTATTCTGTTTTTTGAGGTGGGCTGACTGATTTTATTCGTCCGATTCGATGCTACTGCTCAATCCATGATTGTTGAGCGTTTCGCAGTAAAACTCAGCGTGTTCTAGGGCGCAAACAATTACCAGTCCCAGCCCGTTAGTGTGAGCTTCCATCATAATATTCACAGCCTGTGGCTGAGTCAGGCTCGGCACCGTCTGCATGAGAGTCTGCACCACGTACTCCATAGGGTTGAAATCATCATTGTGGAGCAGAACGCGGTAGCGCGGTGCAAGTTTACGGACTGTTGTAGGCTTGACAAGAATTTCGACAGACACTACTTTGTATCCTCCTGGTGGGTAAAATGTTAAAATTTGTGAATAATCTTGAGTCGGATTCCTCCGCTGTGCAATGATAGCCGACTTCTAGTTATTTTAAGTGAATTAATCTGCTTTTAGGTAATGAAATCCAAACAAAGCAGCTAAAAAGTCGATCGCCACCTTTGACTCGAACCCAACACCGGGCGCAGATGCCGTTGTCTGGCAAATCCGGGTCCAAAGCTAGTCGCCCCTAACTTGCCAGCGTCGTACAATTAGAATATAAAAGTGCGATTCGTTTAGCCGAAACTGAGTATCAATACTTAGGGGATGGCTAGGATG
>NZ_NXIB02000209.1 GCF_002412335.2 Tychonema bourrellyi FEM_GT703 | reverse complement strand
TGCCTACCCCAGCATAAGCGGGGCAACCACGGGGGGATTGCCCCTACAAAAATTATACAACTGATTTAGGATTGCTATATATATCAAACAGTCAACAGTCAACAGTCAACAGTCAACAGTCAACAAATTAACAACATCAATTCCTCTGCCATTTCAAAATTAGCCGTCACACTTTGTACATCATCCAAATCTTCCAGTGCATCCATCAACTTCAAAAGCGATCGAGCTTTTTCAGGATTGTCCATTTCCACGGTCATACTCGGAATCCAGCGAGTTTCTGACTGCGAAACTTGAAAACCTTTCTGCTTCAAAATATCAGAAAGAGTTTCCAAATTAGCCACAGTTGTAAACACCTCTGCACCCTCATTATCTTCATCAATTGATATCAACTCATAGGATTCTGCCTCTGCTTCCAAAGACGCTTCCAACAATTTTTCCTCATCAATAGAACCGCGTACCGTACAAACCCCTTTCTCGTCGAACATCCAGCCCACACAGCCCATTTCACCGAGGTTTCCACCATTTTTACTAAAAGCTTCCCGCAAGTCCGCCGCCGTGCGATTACGGTTGTCTGTCAGCGCTTCAATCAAAATAGCAACACCGCCGATTCCGTAACCTTCATAGCGGATAGCTTCTAACTCCGAACCTCCCCCCGACAAGCCGGCACCTTTCGCGATCGCCCTTTCGATGTTTTCACTAGGAATACTAGCCGCTTTTGCTTTTTCAATAGCCGTTCGCAGTTGAAAATTGCCAGCCGGATCGGGTACTCCGCTGCGGGCTGCGACAATGATTTCGCGAGATATTCTAGCAAAAACTTTGCCCTTAGCGGAATCAACTCTAGCTTTTTGGCGTTTAATAGTCGCCCACTTACTGTGTCCAGACATACCGATTTGTGATTGATATTTTTTAGTGAATTTGAGGACAAATTTAAATTTTAATTAAACCGGACAAGGGTTTCAGTGTCTGTGAGGTGGGAAGTATCGCCATTAAGTGCGATCGACCATTCTCCCTCATTCTGCACCACTTTCACCAAACAACAGAGAGAAGCGTTAATTTCCGTTTCCACACCGCCAGCCAGCCCGATCGCAGTCCCTAAAACCGACGCACCATGACCCACTAACAGTATATCTTCAGGAAACTCAGCGGCAAGACGTTTAGCAGTTTCCCCAGCCCTTTTGAGACAAGCTTCCCCTGTTTCGGGATAATTAGCAATACCACCTTTGTAGGAAGCATCAATCCGAGGGAAACGCTGACACAAAGCCTCCACAGACATAGTTTCTGGCATTTCCGTCATCCATTCAGGATTCAGCCATTCGCACAATCCCCACTCTAGTTTCAGCGGCAAATCCAGGGCTTCGGCTGCGTAGTTCGCCGTTTGGACAGTTCGCAGAAAAGGGGATGCAAAAATGTGAGAAATTCTTTCACCTTTGAGGCGCTTGGCTAGTTGTTTTGCTTGAACGTGTCCGTCTTCAGAAAGATGCGGATCATAGCGGTGTTCTGCGGTGAGAAACCAGTCGGGGTTAACGAAGTCGATGCGGTTTCCGTGTCGTGCGATCCAGACTGTTTGTGACATGAGTTAGTTTGGGTTTGGCTTCTTGGTGTAATATTATATCAAAGATGGTGAAGTTTATGAATAAGGATGAAACAGGGATAGAGGATGAGCTTCAGCCTGAATATGATTTGAGGAGTTTACGTCTCAGAAAAGTAGGATCTGGACGAAAAAGTTTTGGTGGTGTAAATATTCGCTTAGAACCGGATGTTGCAGAGATATTTCCCGATTCTGAAGCGGTGAATGAAGCTCTGCGATTTTTGATTAGAATTACGAAATAAAACGTGGTATCTGAGAAATAAGATTAAAGTATTTAACCAATTTTACCGCCAATCTTTCTTAGTCCGCGCAGGCGGACTTTGTTTGTGTAGACGCGGTTTCAACCGCCGGGTTATTTTTGTTTGACTCTAACTCGCCATGCTCCATACTCGCAACAATTGGTCTCCTCCCTTTTGAAACTCATAAGATACATCCTGAACTTCTACTTTATATCCTTGCGCTTTTAACTCTGTGATAATTGGCGCTAGTAAAGGAGAAGGTTCACCAGAAACTTTCACAAGCGGAAAAATCCGCACTTCTGCCGCCGTCCGACACATTTCTCGAATTGATTCTAGATGAAATACTTCAGTAAAATGGTCGGAATAGGTAAACAAAAAATGACTGCACAATGCTAAATCAAACTGGCGATTCTCAAAAGGTAATATCGGCAATTCACCAGTTATATAACGATTTTCATCAATCCCTTGCGGCAAATCTTCCAAGAATTGTTGCATCGCCAACCTTCGCACTTCGCCCAATTTGGTTGGCGATTCAATATTTGTCCAAAGGTAGTCGTCTACATTCGCCTTGACTCCATCAATCACCCTTTGATATGTTTCTTGGATTCGTCCGGCAATTTCTTCAGCAGAAAACTGATAAACTGGATCGCAGGAAGTCACTGTGTTACCTTGGCGAGTCATTTCCGCATTGAAGCTGGCCGGCCCTCCCGCACAATCAAGTATGGCTAATTTGCGATCGGCCGATGTCAAGTGGAACATTCCGATGTATTCGTCCAAGCAGCGACCCCAAGGAATCACTTTGTCAAGCTTAAGTCCCACGTATTTTTGACTCGCAATTAAAAGTAGTTAATATAGATTTTACACCAAAGCGGGGCTACACTAGATCTTAGTCGATTTTAGATTTTGGATTTTGGATTTTAGATTAGTGTCACCAGAAAAAAAATATGAAACAAACCGTTAAAAGCACTACCAGTCTCAGTTTATCTGCACTCCTGTTACTGATCGGTGCACTGCCCAGTATCGCTCAGTTACCTGTCCTCAGACCAACTTTGCCCACTCCGAACCCAAATCGACCAAGAGTACCGCCACCGCCTCCTCCTGGCTCTAATTTGCCCATTAGGAACTCTGGTTTACCCACACAGGAATCAGCTTATATTTTAGGTTCGGGCGATCGCATTGCTTTAGATATTTTCGGTGTCCCTGAATTTAGCAAAGAATACCAAGTATTAGTTGACGGTACTCTGAATCTACCAATCATTCGTAGTGTATCAATTCAAGGGCTAACATTACAACAGGCCGCCAACGCCATTACCAAGCGATATGAACCCTTCATCAATGTGCCCGTTGTCACAGTAACTTTGATGGTTGCTAGACCCCTAAATATCGGGATTGCTGGTGAAATTACTCGTCCGGGTTCCTACAAGATTAATCCGTCTAGAGAAGGAGGAGGAGTCAAATTTCCGACTTTGATGGAAATGCTGCAACTCGCAAAAGGAGTGACATCCGCAGGAGATATGCGAACCGTGCAAATTCGCCGTCCCCGCAGAAGTGGGGCTGAGCAAATTATTACTGTTAATTTGCAGGATTTTTTAGACACGGGAAATTTGCGGCAAGATGTCACGATCCGAGATGGAGATACAATTTTTATACCGACAGCAAGTTCTCTGAATACTCAAGAAGTACGTCAAAGAGCTAGTGCTAATTTTTCTGCTGATATTACTAAACCAATTGGGGTGGTAATTGTTGGGGAAGTTAATCGGCCAGGGCCTTATACTATATCTGCTGCTGATTTGCGATCGACTAACCAACAAACTGAACTAGGTTTTGTCAGCATCGAGCAACAGCAAGGAGGGGGAGCAGTTGTGGGGCTACCAACCATAACTAGAGCCCTCAAGATTTCTGGCGGTATCACCACAGAAGCTGATATTCGCCGCGTGCAAATTCGTCGCCAAATCAAAGGAGGTACTGAACAAACTATCCTGGTAAATCTCTGGGATTTGCTGCAAAAAGGTGATGCTACCCAAGATGTTTTGCTGCAAGAAGGAGATAGCATTATTATCCCAACAGCAGCTAATGTAGACTTGACAGAAGTTTCCCAACTTGGTAGTACGAGTTTCTCTCCCAACGCCATTAGTATCAATATTGTAGGCGAAGTTGTCAGACCTGGAGCTTTGTTAGTTAAACCTAGTACATCTCTCCACCAAGCTTTGCTTACCGCAGGCAGTTTTAATCAATTACGGGCTAAAAAAGACAAGGTAGAACTGCTGCGTTTAAACGCTAATGGTACTGTTTCTCGCCGTACTATAGAGGTTGATTTTGCTCAGGGTTTGAATCCAAATAATAACCCAACTCTCCGCAACAATGATGTGATTCTGGTGGCGCGATCGGGCTATGCTAGGGTAGGAGATAATATCAATACTTTCTTGCAGCCGATCGCAGGAGTTGCAAGTGTCATTAACACTGTTAGCGGAGTTTTGACTGGTGTTCAAGCAACTATGAGCGCTTTTGAAAACTTATTTTTGGGAGGCAACTTCGAGCGCAAAAATCAACTCGATCAGCTTCGTCAACAACGTGAAGATAGACAACAGCAACGTGAAGATAGACAGCTACAATTAGATCTACAACGTCAAGATAGACTACAGCAAGCAGAAGACAGAAGACTGCTACTTCAAGACAGACAGCGACAAATTGATGTTGAAAATCAGCGACTTCAAATTCAAAATCAACAACTTCAGCTTCAGCAGCAGCAACCGCAGCAAATTCAGTCTACTCCTTGATATGACAGTTTTCAAAGGTTATAGATAGAGTGTTGGGTTTCGTTCCTCAACCCAACCTACACTATAAACTAACTTTTTATTCTGTAGGTTGGGTTGAGCGATAGCGAAACCCAACATCCGATTAATCAGTATTCGGTTTAATTTGTTAAGTGACCTTTTTTCAGGATAATTAATCAACCTTTCGCCCCTAACAATTCTGGCTGCAAAACCTGATTTAATTTCCCACTCCGAAATCCCTCCAAATCCAAAGTCGCGTAAACAAAACCAAACTCCTGAAACACCGCCACCAATCCAGGCAAATCCGCCTTTAACACAAACTCCTGAATCTCCTGGGCTGGTAACTCAATGCGCGCAGTATCTCCATCCGATCGCACTCGCAGATTTTTCAGTCCCAACTGCCGCAAATACCGTTCAGCGCGCCCCACTCTTTGCAACTTTGCCACGGTGATTTCTTCGCCGTAGGGAAAGCGCGAACTCAGACAAGGCTGTGCTGGTTTGTCCCACCAAGGTAAACCCAACTCTTTTGCCAATTGTCGCACTTCAAATTTAGCAATGCCTAATTCTGCTAAAGGCGATCGCGCGCCCCGTTCCTTCGCCGCCACAATCCCCGGACGATAATCCTTTAAATCATCAGCATTAACGCCATCCACCACATAAGGATAGCCCTTTGCGAGTGCTAGCGGTTTCAAAGTATCGTGCAGTTCACTTTTGCAGAAATAGCAGCGATTAACTGGGTTAGAAGTATAATTAGGATTAGCCATTTCCTGAGTTTCTACCTCTTCGTGAGCAATCCCAATTTCTGCTGCTTGAATCCGCGCATCTTCCAAATCTTCTGGTAATAGAGACGGCGAAACTGCTGTCACGGCCAAAGCGCGATCGCCCAAAACGTCAAAAGCAATTTTCGCCACCAAAGTGCTGTCAATGCCACCAGAGTAGGCTATCAGCGCCCGATCCATTTGTGCGAACAGATTTGTTAATTTTTCGAGTTTTTCGACTAACATGATTGCAATTTTGATTACTTAGGAATTACGCATAAATACCAAAGAAACCGGGTTTTTAGCCAGCGTTCAATGCTCAAAAGCAGTATTTTCGTAAAAAAACTGCTGGTTGAGCGAAGTCGAAACCCGGTTTCTGCATCCAGGACTCCCATAATTCTTGTGGAACAGGCATCTTGCCTGTTCCAAGCTGGCTTTTTAGG
>NZ_NXIB02000208.1 GCF_002412335.2 Tychonema bourrellyi FEM_GT703 | reverse complement strand
GGGCATGGGGAATTGGGCATGGGGCATGGGGAATTGGGCATGGGGCATGGGGCATGGGGAATTGGGAATTGGGTATTTATTCCTTCAATCCGTTACATCCGTTACATCCGTTAAATAATCCGTTGCCGAACTTCTCTTTCTATTCATCTTTGATTGTGGCGAAGTGGCGCTCGAACCACAAACCAGCGGCAATCACACCAATTCCACACAGTACAAATACAAAAGATTTGAGCAACAATTCAGTATTGTATTCAAACAAACGGCTGATAATTTGCAAAGTTATCAATACCATCCCGCCCCAAAAAGTCTGGCGTTTTCCTAGTGCTAAACCTTCTCGGATTAAACCGACAGCTAGCAGAAATAATAAAACGTTAAACAGAAAAGTCGCTAATTGTGGGAGGGGACTAAAATTGATGTGGTAAAACGGTATTAAAGCGGTGATGACGATAAAAAAGCCGATCGCACCTGTAGTCAAATCCACACCTTTTCGTTTTGGTTGCCGCAGTTCCAAACGTCCCAGATGCAGCCATTCAAACACCGTTAAAGCACCCAAAACAGCTAGATTTGTCAAAACACTCCAATCCAGCGGAATTTGCGAAGGAGCGGGTGAATCTTGCCATAGCCAGTGGAAGGAAAGAAAGTAAAAAAGGCCAGCCAAAAATATCAGTGCTAAACTGCGGGCGGTAGGTTGAAACAGCCTGCTGTCGATATTCGGCCACATTGCATCGTCGTATCCCCACAACAAAGCGGGCGGTAGGGCACAAAAGATTGTGACACCCCAATTTGGATTTAACCCTTGGGCGATAGAAACTTGTAGGGAAAAAATTAGGACGATCGCACCTATGGCAAAAATAGCACGCGATCGACACCAATAAGCCAGTGGTATAAACATGATACTAGCTGCGATCGGCATTTGTCGCACCAAAACTTCCAGCCAAGAAAACTCGACTTTGGAAGAGAAATCTAACACAGCCAGCCAATAACCTAAACCGACTAAAAGTGCTGACAAAACGCCCAAGGAAGTCAAGCGCAAACTGTAAGCCATTCCGAGCACGCCGATTCCCCAAGCGAGGAAAAGTCCGTAGGAAGAACCGCCAATATGAAACATCTGCGCCATCAAAGCCATATTTGCTCCTAAAATCAGAGCTCCTAATAGCAACAATCCTTCACCTAAAAGTTTGTTTCGCCCTTTGGTTGGGGGCATATTTTGATTGGAGTTTGTGCTGCGGGATGGGGGAATTCGCCACAGATAGAAACCTGCGATATTCACTGCTACGAATAAGCTTAATAGTAGCGTAACTCTGGCTTCTCGCGACCAAACTTGCCAGTTGGCTGCGACAAAGGTGATGACTCCTATCGCTAGGAGGATGCTACCAAGACTAATGAGAATGCTGAGGAAGCGGTTGCGGGAGGCGGTTTCGAGGGTGTTGAATTGGTAGCGATCGGCAAGTTGTTGGTACAATGAAGTATCGATGAGTCCTTCTGCTTCCCAGAGTTTAGCTTGCGATCGCAATTCTCGTCGAAATTGATCTGAAATCATGGTGTATATTCCAGAGGATTTGAGCGGTGATAGTTTTTAATATCTCACTTGTATGGCAATTGTAGGTGGAAGGTAGGACACCTGTCTAAGTTGCATAGTAGATTTGATACGAAATCCTGTAGATATGATATCATTTGGCGGTTAAAACCGCTTCTACACAAACAAAGTCCGCCTGCGCCGACTCAGAAATCAAGGAATGTAATATGATACAAGCTCAATCTAAAAAGTTAACTTTTAACGAGTATCTTAACTACTCAGAAAACACCGATATTCGCTATGAATTAATTGATGGAGAGTTGATCGCTTTGCCGTCAGAATCTGAACCTAACAATTTTATTGCCAACTATCTATTTTTCTATCTTGCTAGCAGCGGGCTAGTGCCACTTAGACTGATTAAAACTCATAATTGTGAGGTTCAAGTTGCTGTTTTGCGATCGGGAGATGCCACCAATCGTTACCCCGATTTGATCATTCTGGAACCCGAACACATTCCGCTGACAGCAAACAGGTTAACTATTACCTTTGATATGCTACCTCCTCGGTTGGTTGTGGAGGTAGTTAGTCCGGGTAGGGTGGGTAGCGATCGGGATTACGAGCGCAAACGAGCTCAGTACGCAGCGCGGAGACGTTACTAAGTTTGGGGCTGCTCAGTAAGACCTGAATCCTTACGACACAACAATGTTGTCTCCCTACAAACCCTATGTATTTTACCTGATATCAGTTAATTGCTGTAGGGAAACTGCACTGCCGTTTCCGGGGTAATGCGTTCATTGTGTGCCATAAAAATAAGGAAACAACAATAGGGACACAACATTGTTGTGTCCCTACAAAATACGTGTATTTTACCCGATATCAGTTAATTGCTGTAGATGCAAAAACCGCTAGTCTTACTTCGCATCGCCAGGAATCAAAACCTTGTCAATTACATGAATCACACCATTGCTAGCTTTGATATCAGCCTTAACAACATTAGCGCCGCCCACAGTAACTTTGCCACCGCTAACTACTACCTTGACTGGGCTTTTTTCAACAGTTGGAACATCACCAGATTTCAGGCTGGTAGAAAGAACTGAACCAGACACAACGTGGTAAGTCAAAATCTTAGTAAGTTTGGCTTTGTTTGCGGGTTTGAGCAAATCCTCCAAAGTACCCTTTGGTAAAGCAGCGAATGCCGCGTCTGTCGGGGCAAAAACAGTGAAGGGGCCTTTTCCTTGTAAAGTTTGAACTAATCCTGCTGCTTTCAAAGCTGTCGTTAGTGTTTTGAATTGAGGGTCGCCAGATGCAATAGCGACAATATCCTTAGCCTGGGCCGTTGGTGCCGGCGATGCAGCGGTTTTGGCATTTCCTGCAACTTGTTGAGTTGTCGCCGCGTTAGCAACACTGGTGTTGGCATTGATGTGAGCCCAAGCTGGGAAACCGATTAGCGCACTAGCGCCAATTACTCCTGCGAAACCTGTCAGTTGTTTCATCCAGCTAGGTAAATTTGAATTTTTCATTGCGCTTGTGTTTCCTTGTAAGATCAACAGTGAACTTGAATTCTTTTGTTAGCCAGTTCTGCACAATCAGGAATGCTTGGAAAGGCTAAAGTAGAGCTAGAATTTACTTAAATTCTCGATCGCACCAAAACTTCCTTAATATAACGCAACATTAGGAAAAAAGATCCTCAATCGCTAAATTATTTGTAGCTCAAAACCTCAATCACCGAACCGCTGGCTGGCAAAGTGGCCGATCGCACCGAAAGTGTATCATTATTCGATCGACGCACGGTTGTACCATCCATCAGCGCCAAGAAGTCATCTAGTGTTACCAAATCACACGCAGCAGCATCAGCAGCTTGGGTTTTGAAATGGGTGGGAATTACCATCTTTGGTTTCAGAAGTTGCAAAGTTTGCTTCGCTTCAGCAGGAGTGTAAGCTTTCGGGCCACCACCGACGGGAATCAGCACTACATCGGGCCGCCCAATCAAGATTTGCTCTTCAATGCCGATCGGTCCTGCAACCCCACCCAGATGTAAAATCTTAACACCTGCCTGCTGCCACAACCAAGCCACATTCAACCCAAATCGCCTTCCGCCCTCGCGGTCTTTTTGCATCCGAATTCCTTGCAACCTCAGCCCATTTGACTGATAAGTCCCCGGTTCATACAAAAGACCCGGATTGCCCGAAAATCCATCGACCGCCCCTTCATCGAGCAACCGACTGCTAATCAGAATCAAATCAGTAGGGACTTTAGGAGCTCTATAGCCCGCCGTACAACCCAGGGGGCGAAAAGGATTCACCAGCACCCTCGCACCACCTCCTGTAAACAGAAAGCAAGTGTGGCCCAACCACTGAACGGATAGAGAATCAGCATTTTGAGCTTGGTAGCTGTCCCATCCAGATGGCAAACCAGTTGCGAAAGCTGCCAATAAACTCGTCTGTGCGTAGCGTATTAATTGTCGCCGTTTCATTTCGGGTTTTAGTGAGAGGGTGTTGGTCGTTTGTTGTTATAGCATAAATCCTGGACATCGATAAACAATGGTAGGGATACCGCAATGCTGTATGTATTTTACCGCTCATCTACTTAATTCTGGCGGCCGGCCCATTAAACCGGTCATCAAGCGCAAAGCTAAAAGCCTGACTGGCCCAATTGTCCGCAAACACCACAATCCGAAGCGCCGAAATGCCACAATTGGCAACCAAGTATTAGAAAATAATCTATCTAAGAAGTCGGTAAATCCTAACACGATTAAATTCTCTTTTTTGCGCCAATTGTGATACCGTTTTAATACTTTCAAATCGCCGATATCTTCGCTTTTTTGGTGGGCTTGTTGCAAGATTTGGGCGATCGCACCTGCGTCTCGAATACCCATATTTAATCCCTGTCCGCCGACGGGATGGCAGCAGTGCGCCGCGTCTCCAATTAGTGCTAATCTGGGCAAAACGTAGCGATCGCTCTGCATTAACTGCACAGGAAACAAAAAGCGATCGCTCTCCAATTCCAAACGCCCTAAAAGCCCGCCCGTGCGTTGTTCCAACAAAGCTAAAAACTCTGTTTCGTCCAATTTCTGCAAAGCTTTCGCTTCCGCGTGGGGTGCAGTCCAAACTACTTGACAACGGTTCCCTGGTAATGGTAAGACTCCCATCGGACCGCTCGGCCAAAAGCGCTCAAAGGCGATATCGTTGTGGGGTTTTTCGGCTTTAATGGTGATCGCAATGCAGGATTGCCAGTATTTCCAGCCGCGAGTGCTGATGTTGGCTGCTGTGCGAATGCGCGATCGCGAACCGTCAGCCGCAACTAACAATCTACTGCGAATTGTCCGAGTTTCACCGTTTTGTTTGATAGCAATTTCGGCGCAATTGGTTAAATATTTTACTTCTATTACTTCGGCGGGACAAACCCAACTGAAATTCGGATTTTTTGCTAAACATTCGTGCAATGCTGACAACATGACTCGGTGTTCGCCGACATAACCTAAAGCCGATTTTGGTACTGGCAATTTGCCAGTATTTCCCAAGTCTGGGCGATGGAATTCGACGACTCCGGGATAGTCGCCATCGCAGAGGCTAATTTGCTCGAAGGTGGTAATTTGTGGCAAGATTTGTTCCCACACGCCGATGCTTTCTAAGATCATTCCCGACAGCAAGGTGACTGCGTAAGCTTGTTTTTTGGCTGCGGCGGCTGCGGGGAGTTGGGTTTCGATGATGGCGATTTTTAAGCCGGAATCTTTTAAGGCGCACGCTAAGGTTGCGCCGACAATGCCGCCTCCGACGATCGCAATGTCAAAATCGAATTCCGTTGTTTGGAGGGGGACTGTTGTTGCAGAAAGTTGGTTTACAGGCATATTTTAAGGAAGGTTGTTTAAATCAAAGGGCATCGGGCATCGGGCATCGGGCATACCTCACCACGCTTGGGAACCGCGATGCTCTTTTTTTATTGTAAATAATTATTGCGGTTTGGGGCAATTGGGCGATCGGGACCATATGTGTAGGTTGGGTTGAGGTGACGAAACCCAACTCTTCAATTTAAAATAAGCGGCCCAGGAAATGAGGAGACGGCTTGGCCTTAGTCCCTACCTGATGATTTGGGGTAGGGAAACGGCATTGCCCATTGGTGTCAACTTAAGCCTGAAAGCGTTGGTATCTCTCGTTCATAGCCAACTCTAGATCCCCCTAAATCCCCCTTAAGAAGGGGGACTTTGATCGGACTCTTGTCCCCCCCTTCTTAAGGGGGGCTAGGCAGGGTGGATTAATTGTCAGAAAATAAATTATCATCATAGTCGATCGGGTGCGT
>NZ_NXIB02000207.1 GCF_002412335.2 Tychonema bourrellyi FEM_GT703 | reverse complement strand
CCCTATGCCCTATGCCCTATGCCCTATGCCCTATGCCCTATGCCCTATGCCCTATTCCCGACAGTACCTCATCTTTCTGAGAAAGGCTATATCTGCGTAACAGCTTATTTTCAGCTTCGTTAACTCTACCCCTGCTTTGACTCAGTAGATTGATCGGGATTTGTATTCTGCTCATTCGATCGCGTCTCATCTGGTTTTTGGATTTGCTTGAGATGAATTTCATTCACCTTTGTCTACCAATACTAAAATTGGTGTGACTCCCGATAAAATAACGGTTGCCAATTGGAAAGTATAATAAATATTTCTCGAAGTCTCTCTAGTCTTTTTATAGTCGTCAATCAACTCCTGGCAATATCGTAAAGCCTTGACTCTCACGGGAGTTATCAGATTGTGATCTGAAGAATTATTCGGGTTCAACAGATAACTATATAATTCAGCTTTTCTTGCGAGTTCTAACTGATTAGTACGATTCCTAGAGTTCTGACCCAATTGTCTATTGGTCAGAAAGATAAAAATAAAGCTAGAGAGAAAAACAGCTCCCCAGATCACGACAAGTTGATTGTCTGGAAAAACTCTGGTAAGGATACATACACCAGCAAAAGCAGCTAGCGATAAATACTCAATAATTTTCAGGAAAGATAACATTTGTGGATTTGATGAGACTGTATTGGAAATCTCGGTCTGGTTTTTCTGTGCAGAAGTAGTCATTGACTTGTAGTTGATTTGGCGATCGGATACAAGTTTAGCTTATTGGTGTTCCTACCGATCGCCCTGACTCAGCCGCCACAGAAGTTGAAGTTAAGGTGGGGGCGATCGCCCCCCAGCAGCTTAAAAATTAAAATAGTGTGCAGAATAACTGACTTGTAACCCAAGACAGACGACAATATCGCTACCCATAATAGAAATTTTGTCTATGCAGCCGATTCGCACATTTAACGTTTCGCCTTCCCTACCAACGATTCTCGAACCCTTACGCAAGCTTGCCTACAACTTGCACTGGGACTGGAACGTCGAAACCAAAGACTTATTCCGCCGCCTCGATCGAGACCTCTGGGACTCCAGCAACCAAAACCCAGTGCTGATGCTGGGAACCATTTCTCAAGAGCGACTGCAAGAAATGGCAGAAGACACAGGCTTCATTGCTCAAATGAACCGATCGGCCCAGCAATTAGACGATTACCTCAACAATCGCGCCTGGTACCGCAAACAGCGTGGCACAGAGCAACAGGAATGCTACGCTTACTTTTCGATGGAATTTGGCTTGGTCAAAGCCTTGCCCATCTATTCCGGGGGTTTGGGTGTGCTCGCGGGCGACCACCTCAAGTCTGCTAGCGATTTGGGATTGCCTTTAGTCGGTATCGGCTTGCTTTACCAAGAAGGCTATTTTTCGCAGTATCTCAACGCTGACGGCTGGCAACAAGAACGCTATCCGCTCAACGATTTCTACAATATGCCGCTCCACCTGGAACGCAATCCCGATGGTTCGGAATTGCGGATTGAGGTTGACTATCCGGGGCGTAAGGTGTACGCGCGGATTTGGCGGGTGCAAGTGGGTACGGTGCCGCTGTACTTGATGGATACGAATATTGAACCGAACAGCCGCTACGACCAAGATATTACCGACCAACTTTACGGCGGCGATAAAACTCTGCGGATGCACCAAGAAATCATGCTGGGTATCGGTGGCGTGAAAATGATGAAAGCTCTGGGGCTGACAGTCACGGCGTATCACATGAATGAAGGCCACGCGGCTTTCATGGCTTTGGAACGGATACGGATGCTGATGGAGGAACATCACCTGACTTTTGTGGAAGCAGAACAGGTGGTGGTGTCCAGCAGTATGTTTACGACTCACACGCCTGTTCCTGCTGGGTTTGACTTGTTCGAGCCGAATATGGTGATGTACTAT
Source organism: Tychonema bourrellyi FEM_GT703 (assembly GCF_002412335.2). GTDB lineage: Bacteria > Cyanobacteriota > Cyanobacteriia > Cyanobacteriales > Microcoleaceae > Microcoleus > Microcoleus bourrellyi. The sequence goes on along the minus strand of NZ_NXIB02000207.1, from coordinate 3,958 downwards.
CTGGGTCAATATCCCAAGATTTTTGGCTTGTCGCAAGAGGAGTTTCTGGGATTGGGCCGGGAGAATACTGGCGATTCATCCGCACCTCTGAATATGGCAATTCTGGCAATTAAAATGTCGAGTTTTGTGAATGGGGTGGCTGCTTTGCACGGCGAGGTGTCGCGCCCGATGTTTGGGGGACTTTGGCCGGGTTTGCCGCAGGAAGAGGTGCCGATTACTTCGATTACCAACGGGGTTCACGCTCGCAGTTGTGTGGCGAAGTCTACTCAGGAGTTGTACGATCGCTACCTTGGCCCGGATTGGGAAATGACTGCTTCGGACGATCGCCTGTGGGATAAGATGGCATCGATTCCTGATGAGGAATTGTGGCGCAATCACGAACGCTGTCGATCGGAGTTGGTGGTGTTCGCGCGGGAGTGGCTGCAAAAGACTTTGCGGGAACGGGGCGCTGCTCAAGGCGAGATTGAGAACGCACGGGAGGCTCTCGATCCGAAGGTGCTGACGATCGGGTTTGCTCGTCGCTTTGCTACTTACAAGCGGGCTACGCTATTTTTGCGCGATGTCGATCGCATTATGCGGATCATGCGGGACAAAAACCGCCCGGTGCAGTTTGTGATTGCTGGGAAGGCTCACCCGATGGATATTCCGGGTAAGGAATTGATTCGGGATATTGTTCACTTCATCCGCGAACACGAGACGCTGAATTCGATGGTGTTTCTGCCGAATTACGACATTAACGTCGCTCGGATGATGGTTTCTGGCTGTGATGTGTGGCTGAATACGCCGCGCCGCCCCCGTGAGGCTTCTGGTACTTCGGGGATGAAGGCTTCGATGAATGGTTTGCCGAATCTCAGTATCCTCGATGGTTGGTGGGATGAGGCGGATTATGTTCGGACTGGTTGGCCGATCGGACATGGGGAGTTTTACGAAGATACTAAGTATCAGGATGATGTCGAAGCTAATGCTTTGTACGAGTTGATGGAGAAGGAAGTTGTACCGCTGTTTTACCACCGGGATTCTGATGGAATTCCCCGTGGTTGGACAGCGAAAATGAAGGATTCTATTCGTTTGAATTGTCCTTTGTTCAATACTACTCGGATGGTGAAGGAGTACGCGCGGCGGGCTTATTTCCCGGTGAGCGATCGATTCCACACTATGACTGAGGATAATTGTGCTCCGGCTAAGGATTTGTCTCACTGGAAGAAGAATTTGCTTTCTAAGTGGCGGGATATCAAGATTGAGGCTGTTGATATTTCCCAGGATAAGGAAGTTAAGGTCAATCAGTCGATCGATGTCAAGGCTCGGATTAATCTGATGGGATTGACTGCGGCTGATGTGCAAGTGGAATTGTATCAAGGCTCGATCGATGTCAACGGCGATATCATCGGTGGCGTGCCGATGGTGATGGAGTATTTGGGTGAAGATGCTCACAAGGTCAGTCTTTATAAGGCTGACATTACCTATACTTCTAGCGGTTTGCAAGGTTTGTCGCTCCGGGTTTTGCCGAAGCACGAAAATCTTAGCAGTCCCTATGAAGCTGGTGTGATTCTCTGGGCACATTAGTCAATTTGTTAAGTGTGGCAATGCCTGTCCCTACCATATTATTTTGGGTAGGGACACTCCAAAAGCCCATAGGTGTCAACTTAAGGCTGAAAGCCTTGATAAATCTCGTTTTTACCTGAGTCCAGATCCCCCTAAATCCCCCTTAAGAAGCAGGGCTGTTTCATTCTCGGAAAAACCGCGATTTTGTAGGGGTAGTGCCCCCCAGGGCTGTTTCATTCTCGGAAAAACCGCGATTTTGTAGGGGTAGTGCGACCCCTACTCCCCGTGCCTACCCCCTCACCAACCATCAAATGAGCGTTTCAGACCTCTGGGCGGGCACTCTTGGCACCGCCCCTACTGAGAATGAAACAGCCCTGCCTCTCCCCCATCATTTGACTTTTTTGGTGAGAATGAAACAGCCCTGCCCTTCGGAGGGTGAGGGGGTTGCCTTTTCCTTCTGCTATAACTGCTTAACGCCTTGGTTTCTTCCCATGAATCATTTTTGCTTTGAACGCCGGAATACGCCGATAAAATTTAAACTTATTGAGAGCAGCACTGGCAGATTTAACCACATCGCTATCTGTATCTCGCAAAGCTTTTTGCAACAGTGGAATCACTTTTTCCGATTTAATCATGCCTAGTGCTTCCACAGCGGTCTGACGAACTTCAGGAGAGGAATCCTGAGCTAGTTTCCCCAAGGTTTCTACTCCTCGCTGACCGTCGATTCTCAAAGGATTAGCAGCAGCGATTTTACCTAAAGCAGATGCTGCTAATTTCCGCGCTTCTGCATCCTGACTTTGAACGAACCCCATCAATTGTGCGAGGGAATAATTTGGTGCTTGTCTAACTATTTGAGCAGGCGCTATAAATTCTGTTTGAGGTAAGTCAATGAACTGTTGCTGTGGAACTTCTGTTTGAGGTAAGTCAATGAACTGTTGCTGTGGAACTTCTGTTTGATGCAACTTACCCTCATACTGCTCTTGCAAAGACTTGATAGTCGCTTGCATCTGAGTTTCATGAGCTTTTAACTGCTCATTAACTGCTTGCAATTGACTCTCATATTGCTCTTGCAAGGATTCCAAATTAAATTGCATCTCAACCTCGCGGTTTTGATATTCTTCAGTAATCTCTCTCAAACGAACTTCATGTTTTTCTTGCAGAGCTTGTAAGTTGTCATCGATTTGAGCTTGATAGTTATGGTGCAATTCCTCAGAAAGTCTGAGTAATTCTGCTTCATGTTTTTGTTGCAAAGATTGGATATTTTCTTGCAAATCAGAATCATGATTTTGCTCTATTCCTGCACTAGATTCTCTGATCTGATTCTGCTGCTCATTAGTGATTTCCCTGAGCTGATCATCGCGGTCTTCAATGATTTTTATGAGCAGATTTTCGTGTTCTGTCGTAACTTGTCTGAGTGCATCTTCGTGTTCGACAGTAACTTTTCTGAGTGTATTATCCTGTTCTACTTGCAGAGATTGGACTGTTTGCTGAATCCGAGACTGATGAGATCTTTCTATTTCCTCAGCAATCTGGCGAGTTTGCTCTAAGTGTTCTTGCTTTTGCTTGTTTAACCGCTTTTCCACCAACGAGTAAGCAACTGCTATCCCTACTAAAAAACCGACGATCGCTCCTATGATAGCCACAACTGATATCCCTCGCGACAAAATAGTAATACTCGACTTTTCTATTTAACCATATAGCCTCCGATAACCGCCCAGGATTAGCAGCCAGACTGTGACAGCCAGCCAGTGTATCGCGACAGCCGGCCACAGGGAACCGCTTTGCAGGTATGCGATCGCACACATAGCCCCTAACACCGCCGCCAGTAACAAAAACACTGGATTCAGAAAGGTCTCGCGCCCAACGGGATAGAAAGTCAGCCCGTTCAGCGGATGGTAAACTACAAACAGCGCCAAACTGACACATCCCCAAAACCACAGCATTAACCCGGAAGCATTTTCCTGCTTGTGGGGTAATATTAAAACGCGGAAAAATAGTTCTTCGGTAATGCCGGGACTTAATAAACAGCCCACTGTTACCCCCAGGATTGTACGCCAAGAGGTTTGCACATCAATTTTCAGAAATCCTGACCAAAAACCAATGGGAAGCCCGATCGCACTATAAGTCACCACGAGCATAGCTGCAACTAGCCAATCAGTGCGATCGGGCATAGTTGAAAAAGCTATGCTGACTCGATGTGCAAGTAATGTAGGCGAAGGAAGAAGGAAGAAGGAAGAAGGAAAATGTAATCAAAGTAATGGTTCCCACAATTAATAACATCCTTGCAACCTTAGTGAAATTCCCAATATGTAGGTTGGGTTGAGGTTACGAAACCCAACTCTTCATTGAAAATAAGGTGTTGGGTTTCGCCTTCGCTCTACCCAACCTACTTTTGAGTATCAGGTGTTGGGTTTCG
>NZ_NXIB02000206.1 GCF_002412335.2 Tychonema bourrellyi FEM_GT703 | reverse complement strand
TCGATCCTAATTATTTGACTGCTACCCCTTGACAGGTCAAGACAGTATCTACAGCCAAATCAAAAATGACAAGAGGGCGGGTTTATTAATCTTTGTAGCTACAGCAAATATCTCTCGTAAAACCCGCCCCTACAGCCAAATCAAAAATGACCACAAGTGACAACTAACCACTAACAATTAATAACCGATGCAAGAAGTTCTTACAAACAATAGCCCTCGACTCCACGAAAACTTTTCGCAAGTTGCAAAAAGTTACTACCAACTTACAAAACCCAGAATTATTTTACTGTTGCTAATCACCACATCAGCAGGAATGTGGATGGCCGCCAAAGGAGAAGTAGAGCCGCTATTACTGGTATCAACTATCACCGGAGGCGCTTTAGCTTCCGCGTCGGCGAATACAATTAATTGTGTCTACGATAGCGACATCGATTATATTATGGAGCGCACCCGCTGGCGGCCGATTCCTTCCGGGCGTGTCAAGAAACGGGATGCTTTGATTTTTGCGATCGCCCTAGCGACAATATCCTTTACATTACTGACAGTTGTTGCCAACTTATTAGCAGCATTGCTAGCGATGTCGGGCATCGTTTTCTACGTCCTAATTTATACCCACTGGCTGAAGCGCCACAGCGTGCAGAACATCGTCATCGGCGGTGCAGCAGGGGCGATTCCGCCGCTAGTTGGCTGGGCTGCGGTGACGGGAGATTTGAGTTGGGGTGCGTGGATGTTGTTTGGGATTATCTTCCTATGGACACCGCCGCATTTTTGGGCATTAGCAATGATGATTCGCGACGAATACGAGGGAGTAGGCGTACCGATGTTGCCAGTAATTGAAGGCGACGAAGAGACAGCCCGCCAAATTTGGATTTACACGTTATTGATGCTTCCTGCCACTTTGCTGCTAGTTTATCCGCTGAATTTAGCGGGCGGGGTGTATACTGGTACTGCGATTTTCTTGGGTGCTATTTTTGCTCAAAAAGCTTGGTTGCTGTTGCAAACTCCAGAGGATAAGAATTTGGCGCGATCGCTCTTTAAATACTCTATTCTGTACCTGATGCTATTGTGCGCCGGGATCGTGGTTGACAGTTTACCTGCGACTCATAATTTTACTACTGCTGTTGTACACAATGTGCACACTTTCATTAGTGCGGTTTTGATGTAGCCAAAATTAGGACACGGCATTGCCGTGTCCTCTATATCTACAATATTATTTTCGGTAGGGACACGGCAGTGCCCATTAGTGTCAACTTAAGGTCAAACCCAGTCAGAGACTGTTGTTTGACTATTAAATCTAGATCCCCCCTAGCCCCCCTTAAGAAGGGGGGGACAGGAGTCCGATCAAAGTCCCCCTTCTTAAGGGGGATTTAGGGGGATCTAGACTCAGGTAAAAACCAGATTTCTCAGGGCTTTCAGGCTTAAGTTGACACCAATGGGCACTGCCGTGTCCTCTATATCATTCCGGTGTAACCGGAATTGAAATTAATCGCGGGCGATGCCTTCAGCTCTTGCTGCCAACTGTACTGCACTAGCGACAGCAGTAGCAACTCGATCGTCAAATACCGAGGGTATAATGTATTCTTTGTCAAGCTTAGAAGGATTGACTAAAGAGGCGATCGCATAAGCTGCTTCCAAATACATATTGGTCGTAATCGTAGCAGCTTTGCAGTCCAAAGCACCTCGGAATATGCCAGGAAATGCCAAAACATTGTTAATTTGATTCGGGTAATCGCTGCGCCCAGTGGCGATGATTGCCACATCGTCCATAATCAATTCTGGCTGAATTTCAGGAATCGGATTTGCCATTGCAAAAACAATCCGATTCTCGGCCATCGAACGCACCATCGAGCGAGTCAGAACTCCGGGGGCGCTGACTCCTAAAAATACATCCGCACCGGCGATCGCATCTTCCAATGTACCGCTGGAAGCCACTGCAAATTCGAGTTTTTCTGGGTTCATGTCAGTGCGGTCTTTGGAGAGGACACCTTTGGAGTCGCACATGATGATGTTTTCGGCACCTGCTTTGCGTAACAAGCGGGCGATCGCAACTCCAGCGGCCCCGGCTCCATTAATTACGATGCACACTTCTGACATTGATTTCTGCACTACTTTTAGGGCATTAATTAATGCGGCTAAACTGACAATTGCAGTACCATGTTGGTCATCGTGAAAAATCGGAATATCTAGAGTTTCGCGCAATCTTGCTTCGATTTCAAAGCAGCGGGGCGAGGAAATATCTTCGAGGTTGACACCGCCAAAAACCGGGGCGATATTCTGCACTGTGCGAATAATTTCTTCGGTATCTTGGGTATTCAAACAGATAGGAAAGGCATCAATTCCAGCAAATTCTTTAAATAGCATGGCTTTGCCTTCCATGACTGGAAGTGCAGCCATCGGGCCGAGGTTTCCCAGTCCCAAAACTGCACTGCCGTCTGTAACAATTGCCACAGTATTTTGTTTGATTGTCAGGTTGTAAACTTGTTGGGGGTCATTGGCGATCGCCGTACAGATGCGGCCAACTCCAGGGGTGTATGCCATTGCCAAATCGGACTGGCGTTTGAGAGAAATTTTGCTTTCAACTCGGATTTTTCCGCCACGGTGCAAGTGGAAGGTGCGATCGTACACATCGAGGACTTTGATATCCGGTAGCGCTTTCACTGCTTGGACGATTTCTTCGCTGTGCTCAGTGCTCGAAGCATCGACGTTGATCTCACGAATGGTAGTGGCGCGGGTTTGCTCGATCAAGTCAATTTGGCCGAAGTTGCCACCAACTGAGCCGATCGCGCTGATGACGCCTGCCAGCATTCCCGGCTGGTTTGGCAGGACAACGCGAATTGTTAAACTAAAGCTGGGGTTCGGTGTGAGTTTTACCGTCATGGCTTGATTTTAGATTTGATAATTTCAATCATTAGATTTTATCTCTAAATCTCAAATCTCAAATCTCAAATCTCAAATCGGTTCGTGGTGGATAACTTTTCACTCTAGCGATCGGCTGTTTCACAGTCACACATAATAGAAAAGAATTTACAAGCCAGACAATCTGTGGGAACTTTTTCTAAGTTTTGTGGATCGACAGTTTCGAGTGCTTCACTGCCAGCGGGCATGACGCACAGAGCAACTTGTCCGACTCCAGCCATAAGTTCCCCAACTCGCTCTAAAATACTTTCGATTTTGTCAATTAGTTGCTCTGCTGCTTCCAGCGTCGGCGCGATCAGAAAAAAAGTTTTGACTCCTTCGGGACTGGGTGCGAAGCCGAGGGTACACTCGCGTAATAGTGCTTGAGTCGAGAGACTCAAAGGGTCATCGAAGCGATCGATTACAGCTTGATAAAAGGCTTGAGTCAGAGAACGATCGCCAAAAATAGGTTGAGATAACATGGCAACTTCCTTTGGTAGGATCTTTAGGAGGATTGAAAAAATTTTAACATACCTTAATTTAATCGATTTAATTAAATTCGATCGCGATCGAGATCATCGACTGAATGTGATTCTTTTTGGTTTGTGTAGCATTCGCAACTGTGATAAAATATTTTTTGTGTTAACACGCACTGCCAATAATTGCGATCGCACGACTCGCGCCCAAACCAAGTAAAAATATTCATAATTTTCGCCGTAACTAAGTAAATTCACCTAATTAAGCGTAAGATTGCATCACGAAAAAGCTTGGTATAAGCATTCTTCCTTCTTCCTTCTGCTGATAAATTATGTTCTCAACTACATCCAAGCTAAAAGCTAGATTTGACAAAGCATTCACCGCTGCATTCGGCGAAAGTGCTTCAGGTATCGATCCGATGTTGACCGCCGCAAGCAATCCCAACTTTGGGGATTTTCAGTGCAATGCGGCGATGAGTTTGGGGAAAAAGTTAAAAAAGTCCCCACGGGCGATCGCGCAAACCATCATCGAAAACCTGGACATCGCTGACATCTGCGAAACTCCAGAAATTGCTGGCCCCGGCTTTATCAATTTAAAGCTGAAACCGGCTTATTTGGAAGCAGAAGTTAGGGCGATCGCGATCGACCCCCGTTTAGGCATTTCACAAATAGAAGCGCCTCAGAGAATCGCGATCGACTTTTCCAGTCCGAATATCGCCAAAGAGATGCACGTCGGACATTTGCGATCGACTATTATCGGCGATGCGATCGCCCGCATCCTCGAATTTCTCGGCCACGACGTCATCAGAATCAACCACATCGGCGACTGGGGCACCCAATTCGGAATGCTAATCGCCTATTTGCGCGAAGTTCATCCCGAAGCATTAACAACAGCAAACGCCCTAGACTTAGGCGATTTAGTCGCATTTTACCGCCAAGCAAAACAGCGATTTGATGCCGATGAAACCTTCAAAGAAACCGCGAGACAAGAAGTAGTAAAACTGCAAGCCGGCGCCGAAGATACCCGTCGCGCTTGGAAATTGCTATGCGATCAATCCCGCCGCGAATTTCAAGTAATCTACAACTTACTCGACATCAAATTAACCGAACGTGGCGAATCGTTTTACAATCCATTATTGCCCGCAGTAGTCGAAGATTTAACCAATCTAGGTTTGCTAGTAGAAAGTGACGGTGCAAAATGCGTTTTTGTAGACGGTTTCACCAACAAAGAAGGCGAACCATTGCCGCTAATTGTCCAAAAAACCGACGGCGGCTACAACTACGCCACCACCGATTTAGCCGCCATCCGCTACCGCATCGAAGAAGACGGCGCAAAACGGATAATTTACGTCACCGATTCAGGACAAGCCAACCATTTCGCTCAAGTATTTGCAGTAGCCAGAAAAGCTAATTGGATTCCCGAAGATGTCGAGATTGTTCATGTTCCCTTCGGTTTGGTATGCGGAGAGGATGGCAAAAGACTCAAAACTCGTTCTGGGGATGCAGTGCGGTTGCAGGATTTGCTCGATGAGGCGATCGTGCGAACCCGTGCAGATTTAGAAACAAGATTAGTAGCAGAAGAAAGACAGGAAACTGAAGAGTTTATTACTAACGTTTCTGAAGTAGTTGGTTTGAGTGCGGTTAAATATGCCGATTTAAGTCAAAACCGCGCCAGCAACTATGTCTTTAGTTACGACAAAATGCTGGCTTTGCAAGGAAACACGGCTCCATATATGCTCTATGCTTACGTGCGCGTGCAGGGAATTCGTCGCAAAGGTGGGATTGATTTTGATAATTTAGATGCTGGTGCGAAAGTGATTTTGCAGTCTGATGCGGAGTTAGTATTAGCGAAGCATTTATTGCAATTGAATGAAGTTCTCGGTTCTGTGGATGGGGATTTATTGCCGAATCGAATTTGTCAGTATTTGTTTGAATTGAGTCAAAAGTTCAACCAATTTTTTGAGCAATGTCCGGTTTTGAAGGCTGAGGAACCGTTGCGGAGTTCGCGGTTAATTTTGTGCGATTTGACGGCGCGGACTTTGAAGTTGGGGTTAGGTTTGTTGGGGATTCAGGTGTTGGAGAGGATGTAATGCTTTAACTCTTGTGAAACAGGCAAGATTCCTGGCGATGTAGGGGCGGGTTCGCTAACAATAATTGCCTGAAACCAACCATCTCGAAAACCCGCCCCGGCCTGATTGCTCGGTACATGGGGATTTGTCGTTGGGGCGGGGCGGGTTTTATAGATTGTCGGTTTGAGATTGAGATTGTTCGCGAACCCGCCCCTTGTATCTTAAAAGAGTGAATCAGTCGATCGCCACGTCATAGATTTAATCATACCGACAATCAGGCGATCGAGCCGACAATCAGGCGATCGTACCGATCATCAGGCGATCGTACCGATCATCAGGCGATCGTACCGATCATCAGGCGATCGTACCGATCATCAGGCGATCGTACCGATCATCAGGCGATCGTACCGATCATCAGGCGATCGTACCGACAA
>NZ_NXIB02000205.1 GCF_002412335.2 Tychonema bourrellyi FEM_GT703 | reverse complement strand
TTCAAATGCCAAACTCAAGCTTTGCTTTATCAGACTGATGCTCAAACGACTAGCGATCGCCTAAAAGATCTCAAATGGGTTCTATAGCCGTGTCCTCTATCACTTCTGTTATAGCTTCCTCCAAAACATCATCTAAAACCGGAGTAGGAATCGGCACTTCTTCCACTACCGGATGTTTTTCTAAAGTCAAGCGAGACTGAGACGAACCGGACAATCTTTTTAACAATTTCGGTGTCGGATCGTGTAGTAAATAGATAATTTTATCGCCTGCTTGCCAAATCTCCCCAGCCGACACTACTTGCAAATATCCCTGTCTTTCCAACATCAGCGGAACTAACTCGCCGGATCGAACTAAAGCTTGCAAATGAGCTAACTGAAACTCTAGCCCCAAACTTTTCAACTCAGTTTCTCCCAGCTTCACTTCTTTGTCAATCAGATATTCGTTCCAATCCTTCAGTGACAAATCGGAGACAAAAGCTTGATTAATCTTACTGTTATTTGCAGCACTATTCCCTTGCGGATCTTTGGGAAACATTGCCAAAACTCTCGGCGGTGCAAACTCTTCTGCGGCGCGTTGAGCTAACACTAAGTTTACCTCACCGTTGTTGGTCATTGCCAAAAAAGTTCCCATCGAGGCCAGTCCGGCTGCTTCCAAAATACTGTGGTCAAGAGCACTACTCAAAAACACTCGCAAACCTTCCTGTTCTGCTGCTTGACAAGCTTCTGGGTTAGTGTCTATAATTGCTACGGATTCGCCGCGTTCTTGAAATAACCGAGCCATCAATCTACTCAAAGGATTAGACCCGACAATGACAGCACCGGTGGCGGATTTCGATGTCACTCCTAATAGTTGAGCCACTGGCCCGGCTGTTAGTCCTTGTACGAAAACTGTCATAATAATTGTCAGGAAAACTAAGGCTTTGATGGAGTCACCGCCGTTGATTCCCCGCTGGGTGAGCAAAATGGCAAATAAAGATGCGATCGAGGCTGAGACAATTCCCCTTGGGGCTACCCAACAAGCAAATAATTTTTGTTGCCAATTTAAGCCACTATTCCAAGTACACAGCCAAATGTTAATCGGTCGCACTATCCACATTAGTGCTAAAACTGTGAACACACTTCCCCAACCTAGCGCAACTACACTAGCGAGGGATAAATCTGCCGCCAACAACACGAATAGCACAGAAATAGCCAGGACTGTGAGTTGACCTTTAAATCTCCTCAACAGCCTTTCTTCCGGGACAGAGGCGGATCTGAGAACTATACCGGAGAGTACGGTTGCCATTAATCCCGATTCGCTGCGGAGTTCTTCTGCTAATCCGAACAATCCCCACAAGCCGGCTAATACTACAAGGTTTTTGAGGTCTTCTGAGAGAAATTGCGATCGCTTGAGAATGAATCCTAGCAGCCAACCTCCGGCAACTCCGACAAATGCGCCGACTCCTAGTCGGACGATTAAATCTCGGAACAAAACCAGTAAGTCTGCATTACCATTTAAAATAATATTCAGTACCAACACTGCCAAAATTGCTCCGACCGGATCAATTAAAACTCCTTCGGCTTCTAGTAAAGCGGCGACTTGTTTGTCAACTGAAACCTGTTTGAGTAAAGGGCCGATGACCGTTGGGCCGGTGACTACTACTAGAGAAGCATATAAAAATGCGATCGGCCAGGGAAACTCTCCCAACCAGTGGGCGGCCATTCCGCCACCGATCAGAGTGATTAAAGTGCCGAAAGTGACTAAGTTGCGGATGCTGCCGGAAACCCGACCCAAATCTCGCAATTCCAAATTCAAGCCGCCTTCAAACAAAATTAAGGCGACAGAAAGGGAAACCATAACTTCCAAACCGCTACCGAGCAAATTTGGGTGTAGCAGTCCCAAACAGTCTGGCCCTGATAAAATGCCGAACAATAGCAAAAAGACGATCGCCGGAACTTTCAAGTAAGCGGCCAGAACTTGAGCACTGATACCACAGGTGACGGTCATGACCATCAACAGGGTGATGTTAAAGGGAGTTTCCATAGATGTGATTGTTGCAGGCTGTCCGACTCAATTTTAAAATTTTGATGGCGGACGACATTAGTACAGGCGCTATACGGGCGCGATCGTACAGACTGTAAACAGCCCTGGATTTTCGCTCTTTGTTAAAAAGGGTTTATATTGGTTACAAATGTATCAGATAATTCTCTTGCCGTCAAAGATGGCTGTTACCCCCTTCCGAAGGCCCAAGGTAAAAGTCTGTGGGTTCAATCTAAAATATAAAATCTAAAATAGGATGATGTTAAGTGACAAAATGGTTGTTTTATCAGGGAGATTTTGTTAGTGAATAGCGATCGCATAGAACCAGGTGTCGGTCAAGAGTCGGTTTGGGACTACCCGCGCCCGCCTCGTCTGGAAGCATCGACCAAGCACGTACAGATAATTTTTAATGGCGTGAAACTTGCCGACACGCACCGCGCATTTAGGGTATTAGAGACGAGTCACCCTCCATCCTACTACATCTCCCCCGATGACATTCAAATGCAATATTTGCACACAACTTCACAGGGGTCGTGGTGTGAATGGAAGGGAAAAGCGAGCTATTGCACTGTTACCGTAGGAGACAAACAAGCGGTGAATGTGGGTTGGTTTTACACCCACCCTAATCAGGTTTTTGAGGCTATTAAAGATTATGTGGCTTTTTATCCCGGCCGGATGGATGCCTGTTATATAGACGAGGAATTAGTGCAGGCTCAATTAGGTGATTTTTATGGTGGCTGGATTACCAAAGATATTATCGGGCCCTTTAAAGGAGGGATGGGAACTTGGGGCTGGTAGCAGTAGCCAAAATAACTAGATTTATGGATAGGAGATAGGGCGATCGTCCCGTGCCTACAAACTCTCGCACCAAACACGCTCCGCCGTCCAGTGTCTGTCCGAAGATTCATAAATCCTCAACCCATCCAACCCGGCATTTTGGATCATCTCCTCAACTTCATCCAGAGTAAATGCCGCCTGTAACGAATCGCTAAATAACTGCTTCTGATGCGCGTTGCAATCTCCCGCATAAAGCTCGACTAAATTATCCCTGATTTCCAGTGTTTCCGACCGCAGTAAATCCCGTAAAAATATTGCTCCGTTCGGCTTTAACACCCGCCGGACTTCCTGTAAAAAAGGCAGAGGATCGGGCAAATGGTGGATAATGCTGTTGGAAATCACCATGTCAAAATAGTTGTCAGGATAGGGCATTGCCTTAGCATCGATTAATTCGAGACTAATTTGCGATCGCACTCCGGCCTTTTCCACATTCTCTGCCGCCACTTTCAGCATATTTGCCGACAAATCAATACAAGTCAATTTCCATGCTGGCCGAAGTTCATAAAGTGCGATCGGAATTCTCGCCGTACCCGTCCCAGCATCCAAAACGTTTCCAAAAACCGGCCCCAAGACAGCCGCACTCCTAGCAAAAGCAGTATTAACCTCAATAAAGTCCATCGAATCGTATTCTAGAGCCTCTTCCAAGGAATCCATAACTTCCGGTTCCAAAACTCGCTGCATAAAATTTATCTCGTTCTCTGGCATTTCCATATAGGGGTTTAGCTTCGCCTGCAAAAGCTTGACTAACTCCGGTTCCATGTATTGGTAATTATCCGGGATTTGCAGACAAATCACTTTCTTACCTTATCTTAGTTTTATCCATTTAGACACAACTACAAAATTCTCTGTTAATCGTGGCACGGGCGTCCCGCCTGTGCTTCCGAAGCAATTAGTCTTTTCATAACCGGAGGAATTCATGTTATTGAACCGCGAAGACGCGAAGGACACGAAGGAAGAAAGAAGAAAGAAGGAAGAAAGAAGTAGATAATTTTATACCGGGAAGAAAGTAAAAATTTCGCTCTAATTTTGCCCGATCGCACCTTACATATCACAATACCAGCAATCTGTCAAATTTGCCAAAAATTTCGTTACAATTCTTAACTAGCTAATATGCGTATCTTGCATCAATAATTGTAGTTATCGCATTTTTATATTTTAGGAATCCCTTACGGTGAAAGGGTTTCAGGCTAGCAATTTAAAAATAGTCATAGCACCGCTTGAGTATCAGAATTGTATGATAGCTCAAACGTCGCACTTTCGTCAAGTAAATGAGAATGGAATCAATAGTGGAGGATGGTAATTTTTGGGGGTTTTCCACAATTGATTGAACATTTAAAACAAAATTAGTTATCTTATTATTTTTGCTTATCAAACTAGGTTGAGTTGTCCCGATCGCCCTCAACCCCTCAAAAATAGAAATATGCTCGATCTCTGCTACAATTAATTAAACGAAGTCGTTATGAGTTTGACTAAATAGCTATGACCAACGAAACCGTAGAAAATCTAGTAATTATCGGCTCAGGCCCCGCAGGCTACACCGCCGCCATCTACGCCGGGAGAGCAAACCTGAAACCCATAGTCTTTGAAGGCTACCAAATGGGAGGTATCCCCGGCGGTCAACTGATGACCACCACCGAAGTAGAAAACTTTCCCGGTTTCCCCGAAGGCATCACCGGGCCACAACTAATGGATCGGATGAAAGCTCAAGCAGTCCGTTGGGGTGCCGAGTTATACACGGAAGATGTAATTTCGGTGGATTTGAGTCAACGGCCGTTTATAGTGCGATCGGAAGACAGAGAAATCAAAACCCACACCATAGTTATAGCTACAGGCGCAACGGCGAAAAGACTGCACCTACCAAGTGAAGAAAAATACTGGAATTTAGGAATATCAGCCTGTGCGATTTGCGACGGAGCCACACCGATATTCAAAAACGTAGAATTAGCAGTAGTCGGTGGTGGCGACACGGCGGCAGAAGAAGGAGTTTATTTAACCAAATATGGTTCTCGCGTTCATATGTTGGTGCGTTCATCATCCATGCGGGCCAGCAAAGCTATGCAAGACCGGGTTTTGAACAATCCCAAAATTACTGTGCACTGGAATACTGAGCCTGTGGATGTTTACGGCAATGGCAAACTCGCAGGGATTCAAGTCAGAAATACCCAAACTGGTGCAGAAAGTAGTTTGCCTGTGAGTGGGTTGTTTTACGCGATCGGGCATACTCCCAATACTGTTCTATTCCAAGGTCAACTAGAACTCGACCAAATCGGCTACATTGCTCCCAAACATGGTTCCGTAGAAACTAGCGTCGAGGGAGTTTACGCCGTCGGCGATGTCCAAGACCACGAGTTTCGCCAAGCAATCACTGCTGCTGGTAGTGGTTGTATGGGTGCGATGTTGGCAGAACGTTGGCTCTCGGCCAATGGTTTAACTCAGGAATTCCATCAAACTGAGGAATCGGAGAAACCCGCAGCAGTAGCGGAAACTCCAAAAGTGCGGGAAACCAGCGAGAACTTTGATATCAAGGAAACGCGACACGAAGGAGGTTATGCTTTACGGAAGTTGTTCCACGATAGCGATCGGCTAATTGTGGTCAAGTATTCTTCTCCAACTTGTGGCCCTTGTCACAGTCTGAAGCCGATTTTGAACAAAGTAGTAGATGAGTTCGACGGCAAAATTCACTATGTGGAAATTGATATCGAAGAAGATCCAGAAATTGCTGAAAATGCTGGTGTTATTGGAACACCGACGATTCAGTATTTCAAGGACAAGGCTTTGGTGACGGAACTCAAAGGAGTTAAGCCAAAAAGCCAGTATCGTGAGTTAATTGCTAGTAATTTGTAGAAGGAAGAAGGAAGTTCGGCAACGGATTCTGTAACGGATTCCCAATTGCCGATTCCCAATTCCCAAGAGACTGTTGGCGAATGTCTGAGGGGTCTCACTCCTCACTTCTGAATCCACCGCCCGCGCAAGTTTCTCGCATAGATTTTGTAGATTTTGTAGGTTGGGTAGAGCGTCAGCGAAACCCAACACATTATTTTAAAAGNCATTTCACCTGTGAGGGGTATTACCCTTTATTGATTCGCCAACAGTCTCTTTCAATCGCCGAGTAATCAATTCTTCCTAGCCTAAAATCGCATCACCAGATAGACGTTGATATAAAAGTGCTCCTGTCCAAAATGTCGGCGCAAATCCTGGGTAGCCAGATGAGGCATTGCAGAAATAGAAATTGTTGAGAGATGTTTCGTGATTTAGCCGATCGCGCCCGATGTTACGCGGCGTTAGAATAGAACCGTAGGAATTGCCATTTGGACACCAACAGAAGCGCTCGTTAGTCGTAGGACTTCCGGTAATATGAAAAACCATGTGTTTGCGGAAATTAGGAACGTAGTGTTTTTCAACTACGTCTAATATAGAATCCAAAATCTCTTGTTTCTTCTTTCGATAAGCTTTGCGGTCACTCTCCCAAAGTTGCTTAAAATAGCCGTAATTAGCAACAGTCAGAAATTCCACAATTTGACAATCTTCTGGACAATCTCGACTTGCTTCTGTCAATAAAGTTGGTGTTGTAATCGCAAAACTGGGATGAGAAAAATCATTTTTGTTATACATTTGAGCAAAAGATTCATTCAGATCTAGATGTTCCGAATGAAACGTATTCCATTTGCCAAATCCATAGTCTCGGAGGTCAATTCCTTTGACAACACAGTAGACCATGTAGTTAGATGCAGAATACTCATAGTTGAGTTTTCGCTGCACTGTTTTAGAGAATAGTTCTTCCCCAATCATCTTCGCTGCTCTTTTCGGATCGAGGTTACAAATAACTGTTTTGCCCGTGAATTCATGGGTTTGATGAGTGGTCAAATCCATCGCTTCAACTCCGGTAACAGTTCTGTTTGTGACTTGGAAATTCGTAACTTCATGATTTAGTAGAACTTGGCCACCGTGGGATTCAATGACTTTAACTAAGGAATTGATAACATCTTCAAAGTGCTGAGTTGGGTAAAATGCACCTTCTTGATAACCTCTAAATAAGGCAATCCAAGCATAGAAAGAAAGTTGATTTGGGGGTAGTAAAAAGTCCGGCCATTGCAGGGCTAATAGGGTCTGGGCGGCTTGGGGGAGTTGGAACTTATCGAAAACGTCCTGAAGGGTGCTATTGAGGTGTTGGATGGCGCAGAATACGTCACCGAAATTTTTGAGTAATTCAATTGGTTTGACGGGAGGAGCGAGTTTTCTGAGTCCCGCGCCAGTTTGCTCGACTTCGTTGACGAATTTGCGAATGTTCTCGCTTGCTTCGGGAAATAGGGCCGACAATCTGCGGATCAATTCTGCTGGTTCTGAGGGAATATCTAGGGCGTACCCTGGCATTCTCATGTGGTCATAGCCATTGGGATCGTAACGCTCAAAGGTGACTTCTCGATCGAGACCGAGTTTTTTGAGTACACGATTGACGGTATGTCCTTCGCCACAGTCCCAAACGTAGTGAAATTGGGCGTTAAATGTGTATTTTTTGGCCATTGTAAAGGTGTGACCAAAGCCCCCTGGATGTTCGTGGGCTTCGAGGATATGCACAATTTTGCCGGAGTTTGCCATCAAAGCTCCAAAAACCAGTGCTGATAAACCACTGCCGACGATGAGGTAATCTGTTTTCATGGAATATTTCCTCGATCGAGTGAATCGGGCGATCGTTTTTCATCTACACTAACTCTTAATTCTGAGGAAATTATGAAGAGGATTTCGTTAGGTGTGATACCGAATTGAACAGGCAAGATGCCTGTTCTACAATGAGGAAATTATGAAGAGGATTGCGTTAGGTGTGATACTGAATTGAACAGGCAAGATGCCTGTTCTACACTGAGGAAATTATGAAGAGGATTTCGTTAGGTGTGATACCGAATTGAACAGGCAAGATGCCTGTTCTACAATGAGGAAATTATGAAGAGGATTGCGTTAGGTGTGATACTGAATTGAACAGGCAAGATGCCTGTTCTACACTGAGGAAATTATGAAGAGGATTTCGTTAGGTGTGATACTGAATTGAACAGGCAAGATGCCTGTTCCACAATCATTGTTGAAAACGATATCACTGAATATAAAATTAGATCAGTGCCATGTTTTCAACTGATTTGATTGGCTCAACATCAGTAGCTAGAAATTCAGCGACTTGTGCTTCAATTTCATCGCGGACAATCTGGCGATACTCGAAGAAATGCTCGATTTGGGCACAAACGGATAGATAGCTGCTGACACCACCGGGATTATGGTAAGCCATACTCAACAAATGACTCCAAAATTGCCAGCGAGTGCTGCGAAGTGCGCCTTGTCGCCAGCAAATTGTCAGCAGTGCGCGGATTGTGACCCAGTTGACTTTCTTGCTACTATTTTTGCCTTTTTTGGGATAGGTTGCTTCTCCCAAGAGGCGATAGTGACGGTATGTGCGATCGAGAAAACGCTTTGGTTCATACAATTCCCAGAATGCTTCAATATACTCGTGAGCAATTTCTTCGAGGGGTCTCGTCGGCACAAAGTTCATTAAAGTTGTCTGATTGATATTAGCCGATTCCTTGCGTAGTCGTCCTTCCTTTGCTAACCGATGCCAGAGTGCTGTATCTGGGAGAGCTTGCAGCATACTAAACAAAGCTGTGGGAATTGATGTTTGCTCTACGAATTGGACAATTCGTGCACCTGCTCCTGTTTTTTCACCATCAAATCCGATGATGAATCCTGCCATGACTCGTATACCTGTGCGAGTAATTCTTTCGACTGCTTCGCTGAGAGAACTGCGGGTATTTTGGTATTTTTGAGTCAGGGCTAGGCTTTCTTCATCTGGTGTTTCAATGCCTAAAAAGACTGAACCGAAATTACAGGCGACCATTGCATCCATCAATTCTTGGTCGTTGGCTAAGTCTACGGAAGCTTCTGTGGCAAAGGAAAATGGATATTGATGTTCTACCATCCAGGGTAGAAGTTCTTTTAGGAATAGTTTGACGTTGCGTTTGTTGCCGATGAAGTTGTCATCAACCATGAAAATACTACGCCGCCAACCGAGTTCGTATAGGCGATCGAGTTCTGCTATGATCTGATCGGGGTTTTTGGTTCGTGGTTTACGACCGTAGAGGACGATGATGTCGCAGAATTCGCACTGGAAGGGACAACCTCGCGAGAATTGGACTGACATTTCGGCGTAGGCTTCAAATTCTAGTAAGTCGAATCTGGGGATTGGTGTGCCGGTGACATCTGGTCTTTCGCCACCTGCTCGGAAGATGCCGGAAGTGACTCCATTGCCGATCGCCTCCACAAATAATGGTAAGGTAATTTCACCTTCATCTAAAATTAGATAATCTGCACCAGCCGTTTTTGCTTCGTCGGGTAATGCTGTGGGATAGGGGCCACCTACGGCGACTTGCTTATTTCTCCGCTTGGCTTCCTGAATTTGGAAGAGTAAATCTTCTTTTTGGACAATCATTGCGGACAGAATCACTAAGTCTGTCCAGGCCCATTCGGCTTCGGTAACTTGACGCACATTGCGATCGACTAACTTAAATTGCCAATCTTGTGGCAGAATGGCAGCGACGGTGACTAAACCTAGAGGTGGCAACATTGCCGATCGATTGAGTAAAGCTAGGGTTTTCTCAAAAGACCAGAAACTTTTGGGAAATTGCGGATAGACAAGCAAAACGTTCATTCAAATTCCCCTTAAGTAATAATTTAGTGCAGCTTGTTTATTATTATCACAGGATTAGAAAAAATCAACAGAACTTATACAGAAAAACTTAAGAAATCGGACACGGCATTGCCCTTGGACTACCCCAAATAATCATGTAGGGACACTCCAAAAGCCGTCTCCTCCGTTGCTTAAAACCCAAGTCCTATAGCAATCCTTGCAGGAGTTGTAAAGATTTTTACCCCACCCCAACCCTCCCC
>NZ_NXIB02000204.1 GCF_002412335.2 Tychonema bourrellyi FEM_GT703 | reverse complement strand
GACTATTAAATCTAGATCCCCCCTAGCCCCCCTTAAGAAGGGGGGGACAGGAGTCCGATCAAAGTCCCCCTTCTTAAGGGGGATTTAGGGGGATCTGGACTCAGGTAAAAACCAGATTTCTCAGGGCTTTCAGGCTTAAGTTGACACTAATGGGCACGGCGCCGTGTCCGACCTATCCTGACGGTGCAACCGGAATTGATATCACTCTTGTTCCGATCGCGCTAAGATAACCATGACAAAAGTTGAAAATGAAATCCCTGGTGCAGAAATCTGAGTTTTTAGCAGCAAATTGCCAAAAACAACTTTTTCAAATTCAAAATCTGTGTTGCTCAGGTTGCAGTTTACCGAAACATTGTGGGTTATTAAAAGTTTAGCTTGACCATGCAAATTAAATATCTGACCAACCCGATTTTAAAAATGTCGGGCAAAGTACCAATTGGTATCATCCTGGTTGTGCCTTTCGCCCTCCAGACTTTCGCTGCTGTAGGGCTGACGGGGTGGCTGTCGCTGCGAAACGGGCGCATAGCAGTCAATGATGTTGCTACACAACTGCGGGCAGAAGTCACATCGCGTATCCAGCAACATATTCATAGTTATATTGAAACACCACACCAAGTCAATCAGCTAAATGTCGATGCCATCCGTCTCGGCATTTTGAACGTGCAGGATTCCGCTAGTTTGCGGCGCTACTTTTCCAAACAAATTCAAACCTTTAATAAAATTAGCTACATTCAATTCGGTTCAGAACAAAAAGATTTTACGGGAGTTGAACGCCTTGATGACGGAAAATTACAAGTTTTAAAGTCAGATCAATCTACTGGCTATAGCTTTCAAACTTATGCGGTGTCAGAGTTAGGAGAACCAACCGAACTATTACAAATTACTCCCAACTACGACCCCCGCATCCGCCCCTGGTATACAGCACCAGTGCTTGCCAACAAACCTGCATGGACGAAGATTTATACTTATTTTGATTCACCAAAACTGGCGATTACGGCGGCTGCACCAGTTTATGGCGATCGTGGCGAACTAATTGGAGTGGTCGGTTGTGACCTGTTACTTTCCCAAATAAATCAATTCTTGGATAGTCTGACAATCGGCAAGTCTGGACAGACTTTCATTGTAGAAAGGTCGGGACAATTGGTGGCAAATTCTACTCCTGAACCGCCATTTATTCTTAGTAAAGGTGTTGCGAAACGGATTATGGCAACGGACAGCAAAAATGCTTTGATTCGATCGACTGCTCGCTATCTGACAAAACGCTTCGGGGATTTGAGCAAGATTGACGGTACTTATCAGCTAGATTTTGCGATCGACGGGGAACGACAATTTCTACAAGTAACACCCCTGTCTGACGGCAGAGGCTTGAATTGGCTGATTGTGGTGGCGGTTCCTGAAGCCGATTTTATGGAAAAGATTAACAGCAACACTCGTTACACTGTGTTGCTGTGTTTGGGTGCTTTGGTGGTGGCGACGTTGCTGGGCTACCTGACTTCGAGGTGGATTGTGGCGCCGATTCAGCGCCTCAGCAAGGCTGCGGAGGGTTTGTCGCGGGGAGAATGGGACTCGACGGCGGTAGATACGCACTTGATGGCTTCTGTAGAGCGGGAGGATGAGCTGGGTATTTTGGCCCGTTCTTTTAATCAGATGGCAGGTCAGTTAGAAGAGTCATTTACTACTCTAGAAGATCGGGTGGAATCTGCGATCGCAGACAAAACTCAATTAATTAACTCTCTGAAAAAATCGCAACAAAAACTTGCTCTCCACCTTCATCAAACTCCTTTAGGTGCGATTGAGTGGAATCTCAATTTTGAAGTGGAAGACTGGAATTTATCAGCAGAAAGAATTTTTGGCTACGACCGTTTGGAAGCCGTGGGAAAGCACGGAGTAGATCTCATAGTTCCTGAAAGTGCTAAGGAGTACGTCAGGCAACTATTTATAACTTTGTTAACTAATCAAGGCGGAATTAGTAGTATTAATGAGAATGTCAGAAAGGATGGCAAAATTATTCTTTGTCAGTGGTACAATACGACTTTGATTAATACTGAGGGTTGTATAATCGGGGTCGCATCGCTGGTTCAAGATGTGACTGAGTTTCAAACTACGCTGGCGCAATTGCGGGCTAGCGAGGAGCGGTTTCGTCAGTTGGCAGAAAATATCCACGAGGTGTTTTGGATTAGAGAACCGCATCACTCGCAGATAGTTTATGTGAGTCCGGCTTGTGAGAAAATATGGCATCGGAGCAGTCAGATTTTGTGTTCAAAACCGGAATCTTTTTGGGAGGCTATTCATATGGACGATCGCGATCGCGTTAAAGCAGCTTTTGAAAAACAGGTTCGGGGCGATTATGATGAGGAGTATCGAGTAGTGCGATCCCCTACGGGGGCTACGCCAACGGAAGGTTCAGTTTGCTGGGTGCGCGATCGGGCATTTCCAGTCCGCAACGAAACAGGAGAAATTTACCGCATCGTCGGTATTGCTGAAGACATTACCCAGCGCAAATTAGCAGAAGAATTTCAAAAAGTCGCTCAAACCGCTCAAGCAGCCAACCAAGCAAAAAGCGCATTTTTAGCCAATATGAGCCACGAATTGCGAACTCCCCTCAATGCAATTATCGGCTACAGCGATTTACTGAAAGAGGACGCTGAGGACTTGGGATGCGAAAATTTTATCCCCGACTTGCACAAAATTCAAACGGCGGGGAAACACTTGCTATCTTTAATTAGTGACATCCTTGATATTTCTAAAATAGAAGCGGGGCGAATGGAACTTTATTTGGAAACTTTTAACCCTGCTAATTTAATTGACGACGTAGTTTTGACAGTCGAATCCCTCGTGGAGAAAAATTCTAATCAGTTTGAAGTAGATTGTGCCAGCGACTTGGGAGTGATGTATGCTGATGTTACCAAAACTAGGCAAATATTACTCAACCTACTGAGCAATGCAGCTAAATTCACCAAAGGTGGCATAATTACAATCAGCGTTGAAAGAGTGACAAATAAAACCTCAAAAATTCCAAAACCAGAATACTCTTCTGACTCGATTATTTTCCGCGTAGCTGATACAGGAATTGGGATACCCCCCGAACAATTGCAGCATTTATTTCAAGCTTTCATGCAAGGCGATGCCTCAACCACGCGCCAGTACGGCGGCACCGGTTTGGGATTGACGATTAGCCGTCACTTTTGCCTGATGATGGGTGGCGATTTGCAAGTAGAAAGCGAATTGGGTTGCGGTTCTGTTTTCACAGTGCGCTTGCCTGCTCATGTAGAATTATTGGTAAGCAGTTAGTCCTAATTGATTTCGCGTTTTTGTCGCCCCAAAAGTTGAGCTGCTAATACACCGCCGGCAAAGCCAAAGAAATGTGCTTGCCAAGAAACTCCGGGCTGGGATGGCAAAACTCCCCAAATTAAACTGCCGTAGAAGAAACCAACAACTAAAGATATCAAAAGTGAAGTAAAGCTACGTTCAAATAAGCCCCGCAGTAGCAAAAAACCGAAGTAACCAAAAATTAAACCACTGGCACCAATGTGCACAGAATTGGGTGCGCCTGTCAGCCAAACTCCCAATCCGCTGACTAGCATAGTGACGGCACTCACGACAAAAAAGTCGCTAATTTTTCGCAGCATAATCAACCAACCAAATGTTAAGAAAGGAAGGGTATTACCTGCTAAGTGGGCAAAACTACCATGCAGAAAAGGCATGAACAGGATGCCTTCAAGTCCGTCGAGGCTGCGGGGGCGGACTCCGTAGGAATTTAGCCCGCCTCGAAACAGGAAGACATCGACAATCTCGATAATCCAGAGGAGGGCGACGCAGCTACCGAGAATGGCGGCATGGCTTTGCAATTCGCGGGTGATACTTTTAGTTTCTGGGTTGCTCATGGGTGGTAAGGGCGGTAGGAAGGAAGAAGGAAGAAGGAAGAGGGAAGAGGGAAGGTGCAACAATAGCAATGGTTTCAGAAATTAAGAACGTCCTAAATGTCGGGCGTGGTTGCGGTGCTTTGGTTATCTATAATTGTATGAGTTTTTGGCGATCGCTGGGCGTGAGAGTTGGGCCGGGGTTTCAGGGTATTTTGCAGCAGAGCTGATATTTGTAACTATCATCACTTTTATTAAAAGTTCCGCATTTTCACGTAGAGAATATTTCAGATAGATGCGTCATAATCATAAAATAACTGCAAGAGGAGAGTCAACAAAAGATACCTTGCAAACTCAAGGAACCAATTTGATCGCACAAAGTCATTAATTTATGAAGTTCAATCCGGTAAAGCAAAACGGGGTGCTGTAGATACTGATTGTAGATTATAAAAGCAAAAACTCTACAGAGGGTTCTTGGCACCTCGTTATCAAAGAGGAAGAGAGCAAAATGAATGTATTTCAGCATATGTTACCCGATCGCATTCTGCCAATTTGGGTATGGGTTGACAAACCAAAAACCGTAGTTACTGTCGCTACAACTTCTCAATATTGCGGTCGAAAGCCACGCTTTGACTTATTGCATCCGCTTAAACAGTGGCTGGATAGCGTCGAAATTAAAAGTCAAAAATTGGCTCGATTTTTGTGTAAATTTATTCCTAGCCAGTGTCCGTTTGAGCGGGAAGTTAAAATTCGCGATCGCATTTTATTTTGCATTCCACCACTGTGCAAATTAAACCCACTTTACGAACAAGTTGTGGGGATTCGGTTTCGCGCTTTGTGTTATTTGGCTGATGAGTGTGGCGAGGATGTGACGACCTATTGTTAATTCTGCAAAAGTTTCAATTTCTAACTCTATTTTATTTTCACCCTCCTTTTTCTTTGTTGGGGAGGGTTTCTTATTTTCAGATTATTCGGCTGTTGAATCGGAATTATTAGTAGCGAAAATTAGGACAGGGCATTGCCGTCTCCTATTGCCACAGCCCCAAAAACTTCCCCTACAAGCAACCGAGTGCCATTGGCAAAATCCACCCCAGACTGCACCTTTTTTCCTGCCAACTGCACCTCCCGCAATAATAATAAACCATTGCCAGTTTGCACGATCGCACCCAAGCCCTTCACCACCTTCACAACAGCCCCATTCTCCCCTGACAACTCCGACAAAACAGCCCAATCGCGTTCCAAAACCCTCAAATCCGCTGGCATTTGCAGCCAATATTCCGGCCCCACGGGCACAGTAGCCATCACCTTCAGGGAATTGCCACGAAAACTGGTTGTACAATCCGGGTAAAAACCGCTAACTTGATTGTGAAGCGCGATCGCACTTTTCGACCAATCCAACACAAAATCAGCACCCTTAATCATCGGTGCATAACTTGCATCAGCCTCATCTTGAGGAACCGCTTCAATTTTCCCATCCCTCAACTTAACCAAAGTTTCCACCAACAAATCTGCCCCCATTTCTGACAGCCTATCCCCCAAAGAATCAGCATTATCCAACAGTGAAATACCAGCAAAATCCTTCAACAACATCGCCCCTGTATCCATCCCTGCATCCATCAGCATTGTCGTAATTCCAGTTTCCTTTTCGCCGTCATAAATACACCGCTGAATCGGTGCCGCCCCGCGATATTTCGGCAAAATCGAACCGTGAACATTAACGCAAGCTAAACTAGGAATATCCAGTATTTCTTGAGACAGAATTTGGCCGTAAGCTACAACAACAAATACATCGGCTTCAGCTTCCCGCAATTTGGCAATTATTTCGACATCTTTCTTGATTCGTGATGGTTGCAAAACTGGGATACTGTGATTTAAGGCAGCCATTTTTACAGGTGAAGGCATCAATTGATTGCCTCTTCCCCGGCGTTTATCTGGCTGAGTAACGACAGCCACAACCTCGAAATCGGGATGACTTAGCAGGCTGGATAAGGTAGGAACAGCAAATTCTGGAGTGCCAAAAAAGACGATTTTCATATAATTAGTTATTAGTTATTAGTT
>NZ_NXIB02000203.1 GCF_002412335.2 Tychonema bourrellyi FEM_GT703 | reverse complement strand
CTAATAGCGAAAGTCCTCTCAAGAGGACTAATGAGTTCTTCAGTCCTATGCAAGAGGACTTTCGCTTTGAGACAGGGGTTTCAACCCCTGTCGGACTATCGGTTTTACCTTAAGTTGACACCCATGCCCAATGCCCCATGCCCAATTCCCCATGCCCAATGCCCCATGCCCAATGCCCCATGCCCAATGCCCCATGCCCAATTCCCCATGCCCAATTCCCAATACTCCCAGGTAGAATTCTCTTCCCAACGCTAGGGGGGATATCTCCACAAGCGTTTCGAGCGACAATCGGTCAAGATTGAGAATATAAGTAGAGGACAACCCCATGAGCTTTTCTATACAATCGCTTTATAATTGGTATCGCGACACAATCCGTAACCCCAAGTACCGCTGGTGGATTATCCTGGGAACTATGGCATATCTAGTAAGCCCGATCGACATTGCGCCAGACTTTCTTCCCGTGATTGGACAAATTGACGATGTGGCTATTGCTGTGCTACTGATTTCGGAAATTTCCCAAATGTCGATCGACTATTTTAAATCCCGCCAGACTCAGACAAATTCAACATCCGAAGCAACCAGCGGGACTTCTGAAGCTAAAGCCAGCACTGTTGACGTCGATGCAGTTTCCGTACAATAGCTGCAAAAAATAATTCCTGTTAGAGCCCCGACTTCGCAAACAAGTCGGGGTTCTTGCTATTCTGTAGAGTCCCGTCGTAGGTTGGGTTGAGTCACGAAACCCAACAGCTAAAAATCTTGTGATTGTTGGGTTTCACTTTGTTCAACCCAACCTACATTTATTTTTATTTCTGTTGACGTAGAGTCCCGTCGTATGATTGTTGGGTTTCACTCTGTTCAACCCAACCTACATAGATTTTGATTTCTGTTGACGTAGATGCAGTGCTCCAAACCTGGTAATTTTAACAGTGGTAAATCCCTGTTAACCACAAATTTTTATAAATGAAATTTAGCGAAATTGTACAAAAACTGAATTTAGTCAGCAGTCGCAGTCTCACAGCCTCGGTTGCTACCGATCCAGAAATTACTGGCGCAGCCCCAGTTGATGAAGCAGCATCGGACAAAATCAGCTACATAGAAGGTGCTAAATTTGCCTCTCATACAACCTCGACAAATGCTTCTGCCTTAATTCTGCCCTTAGATGAAAGCCTCCAGGCGAGGTGTGCCGATCGCAATATAGCCTGGATAGCCACACCAGATCCGCGACTGCTGTTTGCTCAAACGATCGCCCTTTTTTATCAACCATTTCGCCCAACCTCAGAAATTCACCCCGCAGCCACCATTCACCCCACAGCACAAATTGGTGAAAATGTCTATATCGGCCCCCACGCCGTGATTCAACCAGGAGTCAAAATTGGTAGCAATGTTTGCATTCACCCAAATGTCGTAATTTACCCAGATGCAGAAATAGGCGAAGGCACTGTTTTACACGCTAACTGTGTCATTCACGAACGTACTCGGATTGGGGCAAATTGCGTGATTCACAGTGGTGCGGCGATCGGGAGCGAAGGTTTTGGGTTCGTGCCGACAGCGACGGGGTGGGTCAAAATGGAGCAGTCTGGCTGCACGGTTTTAGAAGACGGCGTTGAGGTGGGCTGCAACAGCACCATCGATCGACCCGCTGTTGGAGAAACCCGCATCGGTCAAAATACCAAGATTGACAATTTAGTACACGTCGGCCACGGCTGTCAAGTTGGGAAAAATTGCGCTTTTGCCGCTCATGTTGGCATGGCTGGTGGGGTCAAAATTGGTAACAATGTAATTTTGGCTGGGCAAGTTGGGATTGCTAATCAAGCTAAAATTGGAGATGGGGCGATCGCGACTGCCAAAGCCGGAATTCACAGTGATGTAGCAGCAGGGGCGATCGTAACTGGGGTGCCAGCAATTCCCCACAAACTATTTCTCAAAGCCGCCGCCGTCTACAACCGTTTACCGGAAATGTACCAATCTTTGAGGCAAATTCAGCGTAAGCTCGATCGGTAGTCAGTTGACTGTTGTCAGTTGACTGTTGTCAGTTGACTGTTGTCAGTTGTCAGATATAGCAATCCTAAATCATTCATGAGGATTTGTAGGGGTAGTGCCCCCGTGCCTACCCCAGCATAAGCGGGGCAACCACGGGGGGATTGCCCCCCTGCCCATTGGTGTCAACTTAAGCCTGAAAGCCCTGATAAATCTGGTTTTTACCTGAGTCTAGATCCCCCTAAATCCCCCTTAAGAAGGGGGACTTTGAGAAGACTCTTGTCCCCCCCTTCTTAAGGGGGGCTAGGGGGGATCTAGGCTTAATAGTCAAACAGCAGTCTCTGACTGGGTTTGACGTTAAGTTGACACCAATGCCCCGTGCCTACCCCAGCATAAGCGGGGCTCTTCACGAGGGGATTGCCCCCGTGCCTACCCCAGCATAAGCGGGGGCAACCACGGGGGGATTGCCCCTACAAAAATTACACAACTTTTATTTCCAATGAGCGACTTACTTATTGACCTAAAAACCATATAATTTGTCAAATTAAGAAAATATTTTTTGATTCACATAGGAGTTAGCAAGAAAAATGTATATCGTACAAATTGCCTCTGAATGCGCCCCCGTCATCAAAGCAGGAGGCTTGGGCGACGTGGTTTACGGTTTGAGTCGGGAGTTAGAAAATTCCGGTCATGCGATCGAGATTATCCTACCCAAGTACGACTGCATGAGATACGACCACATTTGGGGACTTCATGTTGCCTATGAGGATTTACTTGTGCCCTGGTACGGTGGCGAAATCCGCTGTACAGTCTTCTGTGGCTGGGTTCACGGGCAATTGTGTTTCTTCATTGAGTCCCACTCTCAAGACAACTTCTTCAATCGTGGTTGTTATTACGGCTGCAATGACGACAATATGCGGTTTGCATTTTTCAGCAAAGCCGCTTTAGAATTTTTGCTGAGAACTAACAAACGCCCCGATATTATCCACTGTCACGACTGGCAAACAGGTTTAGTTCCTGTCATGTTGTTTGAAATTTATAAATATAATTGGATGGAATATCAGCGAGTCTGCTATACCATTCACAATTTCAAACATCAAGGTATGGGCGGTAGCGAAGTTCTGCAAGCAACTGGTTTGAATCGAGAGGATTATTATTTTCATTACGATCGCCTCCAAGATAACTTTAACCCTTTTGCCATCAACTTTATGAAAGGCGGCATTGTTTACTCGAACTTTGTCACCACGGTGTCGCCACACCACGCTTGGGAAGCTCATCATGGTCAGTTTGGCTACGGTTTGGGCCACACTTTGCATTTGTACCAAGACAAATTTCGCGGGGTGCTCAACGGTATCGACTACGATGTGTGGAATCCCGAAAGCGATCGCTACATTCCCCAGCATTATACTCAGGAAGATTTGGCAGGAAAAGCGAAAACTAAGGAGGCTTTGCGCGATCGGCTTTTACTGCGGGATGCCGACAAACCAATTATGGCATTTATCGGTCGTTTAGACGACCAAAAAGGCGTTCACCTCGTCCACCACGCAATTTATTATGCTCTTAATAAAGGCGCACAATTTGTGCTTTTGGGTTCAGCTACTGAAGCCAGAATTAATGCACATTTTCAGCACGAAAAACTGGTTTTAAATGACAATCCTGACTGCCATTTGGAACTAGGTTTTAATGAGGAACTGTCGCACTTAATTTATGCAGGTTCAGATTTAATTGTGGTTCCCAGCAATTACGAACCCTGCGGACTGACTCAGATGATCGGCTTGAGGTACGGGACAGTGCCTGTAGTGCGGGGAGTTGGCGGTTTGGTGAATACTGTGTTCGATCGCGATTATGATACCAACCACCTCCCAGAAGTACGCAACGGCTATGTGTTTTACCAAAGTGACTACTATGCTCTAGAATCGGCAATCGATCGGGCGATCGGATTGTGGTATGACTATCATGATGAATTTGAAAAACTCATAGTTCAAGGCATGAATTGCAATAATTCATGGAAATATCCAGCTAAAGATTATGTCGAAATTTATGAATTAATTAGACACAAATAAAACCCACCAAATTGCTATTCTACTACCATAAATCCGGGTAGGGACACGGCAATGCTCATAGGTGTCAACTTAAGCTCAAACCCAGTCACAGATTGCTGTTTGACTATTAAATCTAGATCCCCCCTAGCCCCCCTTAAGAAGGGGGGGACAGGAGTCCGATCAAAGTCCCCCTTCTTAAGGGGGATTTAGGGGGATCTAGACTTGGCTATGAACGAGAGATACCAAGGCTTTCAGGCTTAAGTTGACACCTATGGGCTTTTGGAGTGTCCTCCGTTGCTTATTCCCAGTTTATCGAGTCAGCCGCTGACCGTCCTTAAACACCCCCGGAAACCGCTTACCACTGGTATCGATAATTATCCCTTTACCGTGAGGCAATCCCTTACGGAACTCTCCCTCATAGCGAATACCATTGGAAAACGCGCAAGTACCCCTAGCATCGAGTTCTTGATTAAAGAACTGTCCCGAACACCGAGTACCATCAGCACGAGTGAACACCCCTGCACCTAAAGGCTTTCCCCCCAAAAATTGACCGACAAAACGATCGCCATTCACAAAAATGAATTGCCCCTGTCCAGTCGGCGTACCCGCTTTTCGATCGAGAGAAAAGGCCCCCACATAGCGATCGCCATTAGTAAAAATAGCTGTCCCAGAGCTAATTTTGCCATCTCGGAATACACCCTCGACGCGAGCATCATCCTTAAAGATAAATTGTCCTCGACCGTTTGGCTGGCCAAGGCGGAACTGTCCCTCATAGCGATCGCCACTGGAGTAGATGTATACCCCCGTACCACTGGGCAAACCATTCACGAAGTCTCCGATATAGCTGTCCCCACTGTCATAATCGCAACTAACTCTACCTGTAGCGATCGCTGGCACACAACGACCACTCGGAGCTCCTACCCCTACTTGCTGCGCGATCGAAGGCAACGGATAAGTCGCATAACTACCAATTTCCAACACTGATACAGCTAATATAGCGATTCCACTGGTTTTAAAACGGGAAATCATTAAGCAAGTTTCTCCTATGCGATTCTGGATATTATTTTCCTTTGTCATTTGCCGTTTGTCCGATTTCCGCTCAAAACTGGCCTTAAAGGCTCAATTTATGATTTACGAAAGTCCCGGTTTGCCATTGCGAAATACCCCCGGAAAACGCCTCCCACTAGCATCGATCATCGTCCCGACACCGTGAGGCAATCCCTTTCGCAGTTCTCCTTCATAGCGTGTACCGTTGGGGAAAGTGCAGGTAACAGAAGCATCAAGTTCTAGATTAAAAAACCTACCAGAGCAGCGAGTTCCGTCTGCCCGCACCAATACCCCAGGCCCAAAGGGTGAACCTGCAAAGAATTGTCCTTCATAGCGATCGCCATTGGAGTAAAAAAATTGACCCCGCCCAGCAGGTTGGCTACTAATCACATTAGTCTGAACATTTCTGACAACTCCAAAGTCTCCGATGTAGCGTTCTCCATTGGGAAAAATGACCGTCCCAGAGCTCATTGTGCCATCTTGGAAGATACCTGTATAGCGGGCATCATCCTTAAAAATGAATGTCCCTCGGCCATTGGGGACTCCATTGCGAAATTGTCCTTGATAGCGATCGCCATTAGCATATACATAAACACCCGTACCATCGGGCAAGCCATTCACAAAGTCTCCCTCGTAGTTGTCCGCCCCCTCATAATTACATTTCACTTTCCCCGTAGGAGGATTGCCTTGACATACGGGAGGACGTTTGCCTTCTTCTTTTTTTGGCTCATCTTTTGGTTGAGCAATTGACGGCCCAGGATTCAAGAGATTAGTCGCGCTGCCGATACAAGAAGCAACTAATATCACCATCCCTAATTTTTGAATTGAACCGAGCATGAGAAATCTCCTTTGACTTGAAAATATATTAGTAATAGGGATTTTAGAGAAGTTAAGGCTTGCTGAAATGTCTGGTATTTTTCAATTCTAATGTTGATTTTTCAGGAGCGCTAATTACCCTCTCTTGGCTGTAGGGACACTCCAAAAGCCCATAGGTGTCAACTTAAGCCTGAAAGCCCTGAGAAATCTGGTTTTTACCTGAGTCTAGATCCCCCTAAATCC
>NZ_NXIB02000202.1 GCF_002412335.2 Tychonema bourrellyi FEM_GT703 | reverse complement strand
TCGATCCTAATTATTTGACTGCTACCCCTTGACAGGTCAAGACAGTATCTACAGCTAATTGAGAATGGTGCAAGATCTCAGTTATTATCAATTGGTTTCTAGGCCGAATACCCGATCGAACACTTTGGTCACTTTAGAACCCGAATCTATTGATTCTAGCGGGTCTTTCCGCAATCGGTGGCGCAAACACAGGGTCATCACCCGGCGAATATCGTCCACTGTTACCTCTGTGCGGCATTCTAAGGCGGTCAAAGCTTTAGCGGCGCGGTTTGTGACCAAATCGCCCCGCAGTCCGTCTACGTCCAATTCCGCGCAAACTTGGGAGATTTTTACTCGCAAATCGCGATCGAGCTTTACCGATTTCAGCCGTTCTTGGGCTTCTACCAATTTCTCCTGCATATCATCTTGTTCGTGCTGATATTTCGAGAGAAAGTCTGCGGGATTTTGGTCAAAACTCGATCGCTGTTCGACAATTTCCACTCTTAAATTCGGGTCTTTTACAGTCCGAATTTCGGCGTGCATTCCGAATCTATCGAGCAATTGCGGCCGCAATTCTCCTTCTTCTGGGTTGCCGGAACCGATTAGAATAAACTTAGCTGGGTGGCGGATCGAAATGCCTTCTCTTTCCACAGTATTCCAACCGCTGGCGGCGGAGTCGAGCAAAACATCGACTAAATGATCGTCGAGCAAATTGACTTCATCGACGTACAGAATGCCGCGATTGGCTTTAGCTAAAAGGCCTGGTTCAAAAGCTTTTACTCCTTCCGACAAAGCTTTTTCAATGTCGATCGTACCGCAAACTCGGTCTTCGGTCGCGCCCAAGGGTAAATCTACCATTTGGACTTTTTTGCGGGCGATTTTAATGTCAGTTTGAGCTAAAGTGCGTGAAGCGGAGCTATCCCATAGGGAATCGCGCACCTCATCACTCATCAAATCTGGATCGGTGGGATGACTGTTAAAAGGATCGCCTGCTACCACCTCAATTTCCGGCAGCAAATCGGCGAGGGCGCGGATTGTGGTAGATTTACCAGTACCGCGATCGCCCATAATCATCACGCCACCAATTTTCGGATCGATGACATTCAATAGCAGTGCCAGTTTCATCTCTTCTTGGCCAACAATCGCAGTGAAGGGAAAAACAGCGCGGCGGGCTGGGGTAGCGGTAACGGTTGGCAGAGCACCCGCATTCAGGGTATTGCTGACTTCGGCAGTAGGACTCACAGGATAACTCAAAATATAATAATTGCTTGTTTATTGTGACATATTGATGCAATTAAAATAGCAAATCCTGACTATAGCAATCCTAAATCCTAAACGACGCCCCACAAACGACCGATCGACCTTCAAAGTATCCGTAGGAAACCGACTCAAATAACTCAACGACGCATAACCATTCCCAAAATCATCTTGATTGATTTAACAAAATTTATACGAAGCTCAAGAGTGTGTAAGTCCTGCTAGAGTTACAATTTAGTTGATCGACTTTAAGGATTTTTTTGAGATTATGGCGAATCAACTTCCAATTCCGGTGATTGTGAACGGTGCTGGCGGCAAAATGGGCCGCGAAGTAATTAAGGCGATCGCCAAGGCTAAGGACCTAACCCTATTCGGGGCCATAGACCACTCTCCTGAGTCCTTGCACGCCGATGCAGGAGAGTTAGCCGGGTGCGGCCCGTTGGAAGTTCCCATTACCGACGATTTGCAAGGAATGCTCGTATTGGCTGCTCAAGAAAAGCAGTTAGGCGTGATGGTAGATTTTACACACCCGAATTCGGTTTACGAAAATGTGCGATCGGCTATAGCATACGGCATTCGCCCCGTCGTCGGCACTACCGGTTTGAGTACCGAGCAAATTCAAAAATTAGCTGAATTTGCCGATAAAGCCAGCATTGGCTGTTTGATTATACCCAATTTTTCGATCGGCATGGTTCTACTTCAACAAGCCGCAGTCACGGCATCTCAGTATTTTGAACACGTAGAAATTATCGAACTACACCACAATCAAAAAGCTGATGCTCCCAGTGGCACGGCAATTCAAACTGCTCAAATGCTAGCAGAAATGGGAAAAACTTTCAATCCCCCACAGGTTGAAGAAACCGAAAAGTTGCAGGGTGCTAGGGGATGTTTGGCGGAGGAAGGAATTCGCATTCACAGCATCCGTTTACCAGGCTTAATTGCCCACCAAGAGGTAATTTTTGGTGGCGAGGGTCAAGTTTATACTTTGCGCCACGATACGAGCGATCGAGCTTGTTATATGCCAGGAGTGTTATTGTCTATACGCAAAGTGCTCGAATTGCGATCGCTCGTTTACGGCTTGGAAAAAATATTGTAGGGCATTATTCCCAATTCCCCATTCCCAATTCCCAATTCCCAATTCCCAATTCCCCATTCCCCATTATGCTAATTCCCTTAACCCGCGAAACCTTTCAAGAACTAATTCCCGCCGTCGCCACGGGAACCCAATACAAATATATTTGGGGAAAACCGCCCGACTTTCTGAGGAGAATGTTAATCTCCGCCGTAGCCGTAGTTTTCCTACTAATCATCTACAAATTCGCCGGTTCCGATGTCGGCCCGTTAGTATTAATCACCGGATTGATCGCAGGCTTATACTGGATGTGGGCCCCGATTTTGTGGGCGAGTTTAAAAAATGCAGAATGCCGCAAATATAAATATTGCGGTTTTTGGCAAGGACGAGTTTTGGATATTTACATCACAGATGAAGTCACAAGTCAAGAAGAAACTGTCAACAAAAAAGGACAACTCGTAATTGTAGATAACTTAGAACCGCGAATTAACTTAGAAGTTGGCGACAAAACCGGATTTACGACTACACTGACAGCACCATTGCAGAAAAGCCACCAAGGAATTGTCCCCGGTCAAGCTGCTTTAATGTTAATCATGTCAAATCAAGAAGATTTGGGCAGGATAGCCAAAGTTTCAGATATTTACATTCCCAGCCGCGAAGTGTGGGTGAGTGACTATCCTTATTTGCGTAAAGATGTGTTTGTGGAGATGAGTGAACAGATTAAGAAAGGTAGACAGAAAAAAGCGGGCAATAATGACAATAGAAGCACAAAAAGGCGATCGACTGTTGATTATTAATTTTCAAAACTACCAACATTTAAGAGCGATCGCAAGTTAAACTTAGGAAAAAATTCACTCTTGTAGCTGCTAATGCCTACAGTGCTTCAGGTTGGGCCATACAGTTTCATATTTTTTAGTTCCGATCGAGGCGAACCAGCCCACATTCATGTTAAGCGCGATCGGCAACTTGCCAAATTTTGGATGAATCCTGTATCTCTAGAAAAAAATCGAGGCTTCAAAGAGCATGAATTAAACCAGATTGCTCGTCTTGTAGAGGAATACGAACAAACATTGTTGGAGGCTTGGCATGACTACTTTGATACTTGAAACAGAACCCCTTGTGATTAAAGTCACGGTGACAGATGAAAAAGTGATTGTGGACTTAGCTGATGGTCGCAGTTTGAGTGTGCCGTTAGCTTGGTATCCCCGTTTGTTGCACGGTTCCCCGCAGGAAAGACATAATTGGCAACTACTTGGAGACGGTTATGCAATTGAATGGACTGATTTAGACGAACACATTGGAGTTGAAGGTTTGCTAGCTGGCAGGCGCAGCAGTGAAAGTCAACGATCATTTGAAAGTTGGTTAATTGCTCGCAAAACGGCTAGAAGTAATCCAGAACGACTAATAACTAATGACTAATAACTAATGACTAATCACTGCTTCCTCAACTATTCCTCTCTTGGCCATAGGCCTGCCAAGCCAAATCCACCAACCCATTCACAATCGCCACAGCCACCACCGCAGAACCCTTTCGCCCCTCAATCCGAATATGAGGAATCATCGAGTCGTGCAGCCGCGACTTAGCCACGTCACCCCCAACAAACCCAGAAGGCGTGCCAATTACCAAAGCCGGCCGAATTTCCTCAGCCTCGATCAAATCGACGATCGCCGACAAAGCAGTTTGAGCCTGGCCCACCACAAAAATTCCTTCTGGATAGCGTTTCGCCAAAGTTTCAATTCCCCAAGCCGCCCGCGTCCTTTCCTTTTGAGGGCGCGTCAAAGCCTCCATCGAACAATACACCGGATTGGCAAAGGTACTTTGGATCAGCGGCGTAATGCCCACCTGCACCATCGGCACATCTACCACGATCGTCGTCCGAGCAGCCAAAGCCGCCGCCCCAGCCTGCAAAGCTTGATCGGAAAAACTAATTAAAGATTTGTACTCAAAATCAGCAGTCGCATAAATCACACGGCGGACTATTTCGTATTCCGCCGCTGAAAAACCGTGGTCGCCAATTTCGCTATCGATTAATCCCAGACTCTGGGCATCGCTTACGTGCCATTCCATGTGTTGAATAGCTGTCGCCTGTGAATTATCAACCATCAGCTTACCAGGTTTTAGTCATTGGTTAACTGTTGACTGTTGACTGTTGACTGTTGACTGTTGACTGTTGACTGTTGACTGTTGACCGTTGACTGTTGACTACGCTCAGGGCACCGCAACTGCCCACTGACAACTGTCAAACTAAGTTTCCTCAGAAGGAGACTTGCCCAGTACCGGAGTCAGGAATGCTACCAGAGCTCCGATCGCAAAACCAGCCACATTCCGCACCAAAGGCAGCCACTCAGAAGTCCGCATCACCACAGGGCCAACACCGAAAGCCAAAAACAAAATGCCCCACAGTGGCGAAAAAATCAGCGCCCACTGCCAAGCCACAAGTTGTCCAGGCTTCCGTGGCTGAGCGGCAAACCCACAAATTACCCCACCTAGCACCGAAGCAATTAACGTCAAAATCCACTGTTCCCTAGGCAAACCAGGAACCACACGGCATCCACCCTGACGCAGACAGCCTTCGATCGACTCCAAAGATTCAATGATCGATCGATCTTCGCCATTGTCCCGCACAAAAAACTGATTACCGTAGCGAGTTTGCAGTTCCACCCAAAAAGTGCGGGGCAGTAGTGGATACAAAGAGTCGCCCACATTAAAATTCAGGAGATTGCCACCGCGTGGATCGGCAACTAACAATACACTTTTTTGATCTAATCCCCAATAACTTTTGACAGCTAAACCGGGCGTGCGCTCATACTGAGTCAGCACTCGCAGCTTCCAGCCAGTTTCGGTCTCAAATTCAGTTAAATTTTTTGCCAATACCTGTTCTTCAATGTCCGTAAGGGCTTTAGCTAAGTCAATGATGG
Organism: Tychonema bourrellyi FEM_GT703; assembly: GCF_002412335.2. Classification (GTDB taxonomy): domain Bacteria; phylum Cyanobacteriota; class Cyanobacteriia; order Cyanobacteriales; family Microcoleaceae; genus Microcoleus; species Microcoleus bourrellyi. The sequence continues at coordinate 5,376 of NZ_NXIB02000202.1, read as the reverse complement.
GTGTCTGAATTTGGGGTAACAAATCGGGATTGTTGAAAGCATGGGCTGCTGGTGCGATCGCCCACACGGACAAAGCCAGGAAAAATGCAGCAGCAGAGGCTAGAAATTTGCGGGGAAAAAACTGTGACATAGGAAATTCTAATCTGGGTCTCAATTGTGAATGCTAGCTGGCGGTCTTAACCAGAGGATCAGAGAAAACTCATATTTCTTTACAATTATTTACTTTACAGGAACTGGGGGGGAAGGGGAAGGGTTCGAGAAAAGAAAGTTTGCGATCGGGGAAGGGTATTGGGCATAGGGCATCGGGCATCGGGCATCGGGCATTGGCAACTAATAACAACAGTCAACCCCCAACCTCCAACTGACTAAAACTGAGATTTAGGCGCTACCCCGTCGCACAAACGCCGATCGCGATCGGATTAGTCCTCAGATAATCCCCCACCCAATCGCAGCCCCTCACCAACAAATCATCAAGATCCAAATTCCACAAAATCACCAGATTATCCCGGCCAGCAGAAGCCAGAACCTTATAATTGACAAATAATTGAGCGATTGTGTAGGTCAGTAAATATGGCTAAAAGTCAAAAAACCAACCGTGACCACGCCAAAAAAAACACAAGACCGATGGTGGAAGATGAGGCAATTGCCTCGCAACTATCGGCATTATTAACACCAGCCATCACCTCACAAGAAAATTACTACTGTCAACTGGGTTTACGAGGGATAATTTTCAACTTACCGTTGAGAAATTCCTGGAAGGAAAGGGTTTTTTGGGCGATCGCAATCATTGATATTAACCTCTTGACCAAGGTTGACTCTCTGTTCTCTAGCGGTTAGCTAGTTGTTGCTTCAAATCGCGGATAGCAGCGCTGGTATTGCGTTGGTAAGCAATTTCGACACAGCGGGCGATCGCACTTTGAGTTGTTCAAGCCGATCGCTCATTTGGATCAGTTGCTTGTGTTCTTCGGGAGTCAGGGTTTCGGCATGACGCTTGGCGATGAGGGCATGGTATTCTTCCCAGGTTTGTGCACTAAAGCCGATGTTAATTTGTTGCAGCAAGTCGGCTTCAGTAGGTTGGGTGGTTGGAAGTCTAGCCTGGAGGCGTTCTTGCAGGGCGTTGAGGATGTAGCGATCGGGTTCAAGGCCCTGTCGAGATGCTTCAGTGCGAATCTGGTGTTCGAGTTCGGGAGAGAGGTTGAGGGTGATGGTGGTCATGGTTATCTTGGCAGCAACATCTATTCATTTTAGCGATCGCACTTTCACCTTATCTCGAACTTCATCGCCTGGGACTTCTCCGTTTTACTGTCCGCGTCCTGGTTTGCAATCTACGAAACCTAATGCTTCTGTGTCGAGAAAACTGGCGATCGCCATTTCGATCGTCGCTGCGATCGGATATTCAATTTCCGCAGCACGCGCGATCAAAGCCGCTTGAATTCGTTCGGGCAAGTGTCTCAAAATAACTTCGGCATCAGCAGGAGAAAGTTGTTCTTGAAGTTTGGCTTGCATGGCATTCACCTGTGGGTTGGAATTTGATAGATATATTCAAGCCACTACCCAACGTTCCGCTTCACCCGCCACAAACAGCCTCTCGATCTCAACGAAAAGACTCTAATCTGTCGGGTGCAAGCGGATTGTTAGACCGTTGTTGACTTTAACTTAAATCTGAGCATAACGCTCTTGAAGACTATCGTATAAGCGGCGGGTCATCTCAATAGGAATCCCGGCAGGTGGACACAAAATTTTCAATCCTTCAATGCCACCCGCGAAAATAACTTTGACTAGATCAGGTGTAGACTCAAGCAACCCAACGAACTTTTGAATGAAAGTTTCTTGCTCATCAGTATTAATAATTGGATAACTGAGAGAAAGTTGACTCAACAAATCTTGTATCTTTTGAGTTGCCTCAACTAGATCCTGCTCCGGAATATTAACATTCTGTTTTGCATGTTGAACGAACCTAACATTACTTCCTTCCGTAGCAACACCAACACCGATAGTTGCGCCTTGCTGGTTAATATTAAAAATAGGTTTTTCAGCCATTATAATCACTCCTGGTGGTAAATTACGAGCGGTTTTTGGTTGTTTTTCAATTGGTTCGTCCCTCTCAACTTGCTCCATAGCATTACGAAGTTGGCTAAGTAGTTCTTGTTGGCTAAATGTTGCCCCATTCTCCAATTCGTCCACAGAGCGCTGCATATTCGTAAAGAAGTTACGAAAGAACTTTGAAAAATTGCTAAAAATAGGCAATGTAACCTTGTTTTGGTAATTACTTTTATGAGATACCACCAAACAAGGAAATGTATTGGGGTAGATACCAAGGCTTCTTGCTATTTTATAAGTTTCAGACTTATTATATGGGCTACTGCGTGTCCAACCAAGAAGAGACCATGCATAATAGGCTTTCTGTTCAAGTCTTGCTTTCCAAAATTCTGCCGCATGGATCTTACCATGCGGAGCTTCAACAACATAAACAGTAGTATCTGAGCCTGACATTTGATGCAGTTCGTCTAAATGTCCACGTATATATTTAGCTAATTCAACGTCCTCGTCTGTATACAGTAAAACAACATCAAATTTAGTATCTCTACTGAAGCTAGTATGCCTATCTTTACGTGAATCCTTTCCATTCAGAACCATTTCCTGGAAATCATCAAAGTGCTTAACAAAAGCCATACAATAACTGACATGAAAATTATAAGGCTTATGATTTATTTTCTGTATTACGATCAGATCATCTTCAAGTATGCCTAGCTTGGATATTCTGGTGTCTTCTGATACTATCCCATCGTTTGCAGCGGGATAGTACATGGAATATGAGATCGCGTAGTCAAAATCTGGGTCTTCCTTATAACCATAAAAATTTTGTGATGGCTCCCAACGGTCCTTGTCAAAACCAGCAAAATGCTTCCTCGCTTCTCTAATAACTTCCGATACTTTTGCTTGAGGACTGACATAAATCCTCTTACATTTTTCAACATCCAATTTTTGGATTGCTTCGCCAGCCTTCAAAAAGTAAGCCCAATCGCATCCTGGCCACTCCTTCTTATAACAGCAACTGCTTCTCCAAGACTGCCAGTCTTCGTAAGTAATAACTATTAAACTAATGTTGCTATCTGACATGATTTCCACGTTCAACGGAATTTTTTGAATTTTTCACAATGCCCTTGTCAGTCTAAAGTGCATCACCTGCATCTCCAGCACTGAATAAATAGGCTTTTGGTAGGTTCCCCAACAGAAAAGTTTATCGCTCTAACTTATAATTGTATCGCAGTTGCGGTACAATACCCAATATAATAGAAAAATATCGCCGATCACTAATGTATTTTACCAAAAGTAGCAGTAATCCACACAGCAATGGCTGGTGATAGATGAGCATTTAACCAAATAGTCATGCAGCTAAAACGGGATGGTCGAGCTTGCGGACTGCATACAGAAGCGCAGCTTTAATATCGTCAACTTCCAAGTCTGGCAATTCTTCGATAATTTGCTCAAAACTCAAACCCGCAGCTAGCAATTCTAGGATATCGATGACTCGAATCCGCATTCCCCGGATGCAGGGACGATCGCCACATTGTCTTGGATTCACCGTGATTCTGTCAAACAGATGAAGAACGGATGCTGGCATTGGTTAAAATTGTTTGAAACCTTTGTATATAGTTTACTTCATTTACCGCCCCAAATTCACGCCGCGATATAATTCTGCGATCGCCATTTACGGTAACGGGCGCTGACGAATTCGATCGCCTTAAACTACATCCGTTTCAGTAATTCATCGTACTCGTCGTGTGCACCAATCCAGTACCAGTAAATACTATCGGCTTCCAATAAACCTAAAGCACGATAATTGATACTGACACGAGCAGAATAAATCGGTTGCTTCTGACTGACTCGCTTGAACTGAAGACTTGGATGATAAGGATATTCCTGCCAAAGGGCATAAGCTTTATCGGCTTGTTCCTGAACTGATGCAGGAAGACTCTCTAGCCGCGTGCGAAATGACTTTGTAACACTTGATTTCATTTTTGTGTTGGAAAAACCTCATCAAGTGGAACCGTTTCTCCTCCCGCAATTTCTTGACGTACCATTGCAGCCATCTGATCCCATTGATCGTCTGTCGTGTCAGCAAAACGAGTTTCCCATTTTTGCTCGTTCTGCAACTCTGCCAAAAACCGAGCCGCGATCGCATCTTGCCGATCAGGTGGGAGTTTTTGGATTTGGGCGATCGCCTGTTGAAGGAGTTCTGTCATGATTTTGTTTGAAACCTGTATCTCTAGCTTACTTCATTTATCGATCGAAATTCACACCCCACCCTCGCCGAAGTCTACGCCGCACTCACATACTATATTGTGTAAGTCATGTCGATTTATTTGCCCGCCCGACCATGTATCGATCGAAAGTTGTGTAATCTCCAGCTTTGTAGTCAGCACGGGCCGCTTCAATTTCAGCAATGTCTTCGGGAGAATCGTCCTCTTCTTTGAGGCATTCCGCCGCAAAAGCAAACACTGCTTTGATAGATTCAGGATTAAGCGTTGGGTAGTTTTCTAGAATTTGTTGCTGCGTCCAACCTTCTGAAAATAGCCCTAGAACAAACTCCACTGATATTCGTGTCCCCTTAATTACAGGCTTTCCAAGCATGATTTTAGGATTTGAGTGAATGTGTACTTTCCAGTTCATAACCACTGCGCCTCTATGGAATTTTCATCTATTTTGAAACCTCTGTCTCTAGCTTACTTGATTTATCGCCCAAAACTCACACCGCGATATAATTCTGCGATCGCAACTTCCAGCTCAATACTCTGTAACATCACTAAATCACCCGCACCATAAACCACCGTTTCCCATCGTTCCCCACTTCCATCTTTCACCCGACGGCGACACTCAACTCGCATCTCATCCTGCGAGATTAAAACATACTCTTCCAAGGATTCCAACTGTTGATAATCCTCAAACTTATCAGTGCGGTCGAACTTTTTAGTCGAAGGTGAAAGTACCTCAGCGATGAACTTGGGATAGCGCTTCACATAGCGATCGCTCCGATCGCGCGGATCGCACGTCACAAAGGCATCGGGATAATAGAAAAACTCACCCGCATAATTCACTTTCACATTACCCGATCGCACAGAGCAACCCCCATCTCGAAGCTTCTGGCGCAAAAGTTCAATTAGATTCAACGATAGTTCATCATTATCGTCGCTACCTCCCGCCATTGCGTAGACTAAGCCACGCTGATATTCATGCCGGATAGTATTCTCATGTTCGAGGGAAAGGTACTCTTCGGGGCTAAATCCAGAGGGAATGGCAATCATGGTATTGCAGGCAAATGTTAGAGTCGATAGGGGCATTTCTACCCCTACCTCTCCTTCAGAACGGAACGTG
>NZ_NXIB02000201.1 GCF_002412335.2 Tychonema bourrellyi FEM_GT703 | reverse complement strand
TCTCTCATTCTCCCATTCTCCCCCTCTCCCATTCTCCCCCTCTCCCATTCTCCTCTCTCCCTCATAACAGTATGCGAACATCTCAGAACAAATCCAACTTAACGCTCACTCAAATGGTCGATCGCATTTTAGCATCTAGCAAAATCGCCCGCCGGGAACATTTAATTCTAACATCTGCTATCCTGTCCGATGATAAAATTTCTGAAGACGAACGATATCAAGTCAATCGAATATTTGATTACATTCAAACAGGCCGTCTCAAGTTTATTGATTGAACTTCTCGTAAATATACAATATGATCGACACAGGTAGTAAAAAAAATAGGCAGAATACAATGAGTGCAGACAAAGAAACTATTTTAGTGACCGGAGGAGCTGGATATATTGGCTCTCACGCCGTATTAGCACTAAAACGCGCTGGTTACAATGTGTTAATCTTGGATAACTTAGTTTACGGCCACAGAGACTTGGTAGAACAGACTTTACAGGTAGAGTTTGTAGTAGGAGATACAAGCGATCGCGTTTTACTAGACAAAATCTTTGCCACTCACAACATTGCAGCCGTAATGCACTTTTCCGCCTATGCTTACGTCGGCGAATCAGTGACAGATCCAGCTAAATATTACCGCAATAATGTGATCGGCACCATTACTCTCTTGGAAGCAATGATTGCTGCTGGGGTAAAGAAATTTGTATTTTCTTCTACTTGCGCCACTTACGGCGTACCGCAGAGAATTCCCCTCACAGAAGACCACCCACAAAACCCGATCAATCCCTACGGTGCTACCAAGTTAATGGTAGAACGGATTTTGTCAGATTTTGATACTGCTTACAATTTCAAGTCTGTTTGTTTCCGCTATTTTAATGCTGCTGGTGCCGATCCGAGTGGGTTATTAGGAGAGGATCACAACCCAGAAACTCACCTGATTCCACTGGTGTTGCTGACGGCTTTGGGTAAGCGAGATTCGATCGCAATTTTTGGCACCGATTACGATACTCCTGACGGCACTTGCATTCGGGATTACATTCATGTTAATGATTTGGCATCGGCTCATATTTTGGGAGTAGAATATTTGTTAAATGGCGGTAAATCCGATTTCTTTAATTTAGGCAACGGCGGCGGCTTTTCCGTAAAAGAGGTGATTGAAGCAGCGAGAACAGTCACGGGAAAACAGATTAAGGCTATTGAGTGCGATCGGCGTCCGGGAGACCCACCTGCTTTAGTTGGTAGCAGCAAAAAAGCCATCGAAACCTTGGGTTGGTCTCCTGAATATCCACATATTAACGATATCATCTCCCATGCTTGGCAGTGGCACAAAAAACGCCACAGTTAGCATAAACTCAAATAAAACAAGTGCAAAAATTGAGTCCAAAATAATTTTAAACAGTGACAAAGATTTTTGTTTTTGTACCTTAGCTTTTCGGAAAAAGTATCGCGAATTAGCCAAACAACTAGCAGCAGACTTAGAAACTCATTCTCTAGGGACGATGCTAGTTGTTTGTACTGACAACCCAAATGACTTTCAGAATTTGACGAATGTTTTTGCCTTTAAAAAAAGTCGCGAAGGTGTAGATTATTGTTATAATGATAAACGATTTGCACTAAAAAAAGCCTTAAAATTATTCCGAGTGACAATTTTTTTTGATGCAAAAGATATGGATAGAGGATTTATCACCATTTTAATTGGATTATACTCATTTCAAGACTGCATACATTTTCTAGCTTCTGTCCGTAAGTTTCATCAAGAACCAATTGTAATTTTGATTGCAGGAGTTCCACCCTATTTATATCCCTTACTAAAGGCTTTTAGAAATGTAATTTTGCAACCAGTACCCTCTAATGAAAATCCAGTTTTAGCTTCACGGCAAGCTAAACTAGCTTTATATCAAGCCTCGCCTTTTGAAAAAACAATCTACATGGATTCTGATATTTGTTTGCTATCACCAATCAATGACGTATTTGTATATTTAGATGAATTTAATTTTTTAGTAACAGAAGATGTTCAACCTTTGATTGCTAAAGCATCAAATTTATTAAGAGTCAAACAAGATATTCTCTCAACTCTGCAATCAGTCGGATTACCGCTCAACGAAAATAGTATTCAATATAATGGCGGATTTATAGCTTTTACAAACAGCAGTAAAAATCAGGAATTATTCACTTGTTTTAAGAAATATTTCGAGATTGTAGTTGCCCATCAAGATGTGCTATTCTTAAGAGACCAGGGTGCTTTTGCTGCTGCTATTGCCTCTGTCAAGCCGAAAATGAAAACCTTGTCGCCTGTTTACAATTACTTGGACAAATGGAAAGAACTTTATAGGATTGACGAGCCGATTAAGGTAATGCACTGTACTTACCCTTACCGTCCGCAGTATGCGAAGAATGTGACGAGAACTCTCTTTACTAGAATAGTCGATCGCACTGCTCAACTATTTTTACCAAATCAACTTAACAATCCCTGGCGCTTAAAATAAACTTTAGTAAATCACTCAAAGTTTCAATATTATATCAACCGAAAAAACTATAGCAATCCTAAATCATTTGTGAATTTCTTACTCCCTCCCCTTAATAAGGGGAGGGTTGGGGTGGGGTAAAAAACCTTACGACTCATTTAGGACTGCTATATTTTTTGCTTTAGTAGGGTGCGTCAGCTAGAACCCTGACGCTGAAACGGAAAACCTTGTACGGGCGAATGGCTCTCTTAGCCCCTACGCACCCTACGCGGAGGAGTTTAAATGCCGAACAGCTTAACCTTGACAAAATCTCACTTAAGCAGGAAAATAAAATACCTTTTTTTAAAAAAATACCAAGTGAAAGTTTCATTAGTGGTGAGCGACTTGTCGGGAGGAGGTGCAATTCGTGCTTTTCTGCTAGCTCAAATCCTGATTAAGCTTAACTACGAAGTAGAAGTGATTGGATTTCAGTTTGGCAAGGAATTGTACACAATTCCTCCCAAAAATATCCCGGTATGTGCGATACCGGGAAACAACTATCCGGGGTTTTTAATCAGTGCTCAAAAAGTCTTGAAAAAAATAGATGGGGACATTATTTATGCAGTTAAACCTAAACCTACAAGCTTTGGTTTATCATTGCTAAAAAAACTGGAGACTCGCCGCCCTGTAATTTTAGATATAGACGACTGGGAACTTAGCTGGTTCGGCGGAGACGAATGGAAATATCATCCATCTTTCAAACAACTTTATCGAGACATTTGCAAAAAAAAGGGTCAATTGAGAGAACCAGATCATCCGCTGTACGTCAAGTGGATGGAAAATTTAGTTTCCCGCGCCGATGCTATCACCGTTCATACTGAGTTCTTAAAACAGCGTTTTGGTGGTGTATATTTGCCGAATGGGAAAGATACTGAAATGTTCGACCCTGCTAAATACAATTCTGAATTGAGCCGAGAGCGTTACGGCTTATCTGGGTATAGAATTCTGATGTTTCCCGGTGCACCGCGACCTCACAAAGGTGTTGAGGATGTTTTGATGGCCCTGGAACAATTAAATGAGCCAGATTTAAGATTAGCGATCGTGGGCGGAAGTCCTTATGATGATTATGACGATCGACTTATGCAACAATGGGGACGTTGGATTATTAAACTGCCGAGATTTCCAGTGGAAAAGATGCCTGAAGTTGTAGCTGCGGCTCACATAGTCGTTGTTCCTCAGCGAGATACTCTCACAGCGGTGGCTCAGTTTCCGCTGAAGTTGACAGATGGGATGGCAATGGCTAAGCCTGTTTTGTCTACGCGAGTGGGGGATATTCCAGCAATTTTAGGCGGAACCGGTTATTTAGTAGAGCCGAATTCTCCCGCTCAAATTTCCCAAAAAATTCAATGGATATTTCAAAATCTGACAGCAGCGAATTTTCAAGGAATAAAAGCTAGGGAAAGATGCGTAGAAAAATATAGCATTCAAACAATGGCACCTATCCTTTCAGATATAATTTCAGGTATGTAGAGGCAACTTTTCAGTGACCAAGAATTTCTTCATGGTACAAGCCCCCGAATTTATCTGTGGAATCAATCCCAAATCTAAAATTCTCAAGAAATAGTATTTATCCGTGGGGTTAATCTAAAATCTAAAATCTAAAATCAATTGACTGAATGGAGAAATATAAACTGGCTGTAATTAAAAAAAATTGGAAATGTCGTACTGTTTAGCTGGGAATCCTTCATGTCTGCAAATAAGCTACTCCTAAAATTTGCCAGACGATATCCAGGCAGGATTCTTTCAACTGTGCTGCTAGGCTTTTCTGGGGCTTTATTCAATGGTATCAGCACTACTCTGATTGTACCAGTGCTTTTGAATTTTTTGCAGGAAGCTATAGAGTTGCGGGGCGCTCCACCTTTAATTAAAACTTTGATGTATCCCTTTGAAGGAATGCCTCAAAATCAGAGGTTGCTTTTGATGACAGCGGCGATTGTTCTGGCAATTATTTTGAAAAATATTGCTGGTTATGTTAATACTTTAGTCGCTACTTCTCTGACACGATCTTTGACTTTTGACTTGCGAGAGGCGGGTTTGCGGTTGTTGCTAGAAGTAGATTTAGATTTTTATTCAAAAACTAAAGTAGGGGATTTAATTAATAGATTGGGTGGAGAAGTTAGTCGGACTGCTGGTGCAGTTGGCACGGCTATAGGAATGTTTACTGCCTCAATTACGGTTTTGGTATTTGTGGGTTTATTACTTTCAATATCGTGGAAACTGACGGTGATAGCTACAATTTTGTTGGGGTTAGTTGCTTGGGCAAATCAATATATTATTAACCGTTCCAAGTATTTTGGCAACCTGCTTTCCGAAATGTCGAAAGATTATTCGGTTAGGGTGCTGGAAACCATGACTGGGATTAGGCTAGTTAAGTCAACGGGGAACGAGGAAAGGGAGTATCAACGGATCAAGAATTTAATTCAAAGGCGAGAACAAGCGGATTTTCAGGCTCAGGTAAACTATGCGGCGATCGCCCCAATTAACGAAGTTGTTAATTTGATAGTTATTATTTTGATTGTGTTTATAGGGCGCACAATTTTTGCGAATAAAATAGAGTCTATATCTACAGTTTTGTTGACCTATTTATTGATACTTTTTAGATTGATTCCTTTGATTTCTCAGTTGAATGGCGGGCGTAGTCAATTTGCTAATACGTCGGCTAGTGTAGAGGTTGTGAATGATTTTTTAAACTGTGATGACAAGCCATTTATGCCGAATGGGTCAGTGCCATATACTTATTTGCGATCGGGAATTCATTTTAATAAAATATCTTTTAACTATCCAAATCATAAAAAATTAGTTCTTCAAGGAGTAGATTTGTTTCTGCCTCATGGTACTACTTTAGCTTTGGTAGGAAGTGCTGGTTCTGGTAAGTCAACTTTGGCAGATTTACTGTCGAGATTTTATGATCCTACGGTCGGTAATATCTCGATCGATGGCATTGATTTGCGAGATTTTGATATCAAAAGTTTCAGAAAAGCTATGGGAATTGTTAGCCAAGATACGTTTTTGTTTAATGCTTCTGTGCGCGATAATATTGCTTATGCTAGGCCCCAAGCAACTGAGGCAGAAATTGTGGAAGCGGCGAAGGGAGCTAATGCTTATGAGTTTATCGAACAGTTGTCGGAGGGGTTGGATACTCGAATTGGCGATCGGGGTGTGATGCTATCGGGAGGGCAGCGTCAGAGAATTTCCATTGCTAGAGCTCTGTTGCAAAACCCGGAGATTTTAATTTTAGACGAAGCAACGAGTTCTCTGGATACGGTTTCGGAAAGGTATGTGCAAGAGGCGATCGAGAAACTGAGTTGCGATCGCACAACCTTGGTAATTGCCCACCGTCTCTCGACAGTCCAAAAAGCGGACAAAATCGCTGTGATCGATGGAGGAAATGTACTAGAAATCGGTTCCCACGAAGAATTGCTAGCAAAAGGAGGTTACTACGCTCGCTTGTATTCAGCCCAATTTGCCCAAGAAACCGCTCGCGATGAAGCTTTAATTAAGGGTTCCTACGAAATTCGCACGCGCCTGACTCCCATGATTTCTTATCTCAAATTGCTAGTAGATGAAATGGTAGATTCTCCCGAAGAAAGAGACGAGTTAATCATAGAATCATATCACTCGGCTGCTAATATTTTGAAGAGCTTGGAATTTATGGAAAATACGATTAAGCGTCAGTATTTTAAGAAGTAGTTATTAGTTATTAGTT
>NZ_NXIB02000200.1 GCF_002412335.2 Tychonema bourrellyi FEM_GT703 | reverse complement strand
TGCCCAATGCCCAATGCCCAATGCCCAATGCCCAATGCCCAATGCCCAATGCCCACTCTTAATTAGGATGGCAAACTTGTTGCAAAGTTGCCGTAAAATCCGGGTAAGAAATAGCAGCAGCTTCGGCTCGATGAATATTAGTAGTACCGCTGGCATTCAGTGCCGCAATCGCTAAACTCATTGCTATTCGATGGTCAGTATAACTGTCAACATCTGCACCTGTTAAACAAGTTCCCCCGGTAATTTCTAAACCGTCGGGTAACTCGGTAATTTGAGCACCCATGCGGTTGAGTTCCGCAGCAGTCACAGCTAGCCGATCGCTCTCTTTGACTCGCAACTCCGCCGCATCTCGAATTATGGTAGTACCAGATGCAAATGTCGCAGCTACTGCCAAAATCGGAATTTCATCAATCAGTCGGGGAATTAAGTCGCCAGCAATGGTGCATCCCCGCAACTGACCGCAATTTCGCACCAAAATATCCGCTACTGGTTCCCCAGCCGCCACCCGCTGATTTTGCAATTCAATGTGAGCTCCCATCATTTCTAAGGCTTCCAAAATGCCTGTACGAGTTGGGTTGACTCCGACATTTTCTACTACTAATTCAGAACCGGGGACGATCGCGCCAGCAACCAACCAAAAAGCCGCCGAACTGATATCTCCTGGTACAATTACTTTCTGCCCTTGCAGTTGAGCTGAACCAGTCACTGTTACACTACAAGTTTCAGGATCGACGGTCAATTGAGCTCCAAAAGCTCTCAGCATCCGTTCGCTGTGATCCCGCGACAACGCCGGTTCTGTGACTGTAGTTTCTCCCTCCGCCATCAAACCGGCTAGCAAAATGCAAGATTTAACTTGAGCTGAGGCGATCGGGGAATGGTAGTGAATCCCTTTTAATTGCTGTCCCATTACCGCTAAAGGTGCTAAAGAATTATCTCGCCGCCCCCAAATTTGTGCGCCCATTTGTTGCAGCGGTTTAATGACACGGGACATGGGGCGCGATCGCAGGGAACTATCTCCCGTTACCGCAAAAAAACGACCTGGATGAGAGGCTAAAATCCCCAACATCAACCGCATCGTCGTGCCGGAATTACCCGCGTCCAAGACTTCCACAGGCTCCTCTAATTGGCCAATTCCGACACCCCGGACTGTGACCAATTCCGTGTTGAGTTCAGAAATTTTGGCTCCCATCAGCGAGAAACATTTAGCAGTGCTGCGGGGGTCTTCTCCCAACAGTAGTCCCTCAATTGTCGTTTCACCGTGGGCGATCGCGCCCAACATCAAAGCTCGGTGAGAAATCGACTTATCACCCGGAATGCGAATCCTCCCGGTTAGCGACAAGCCAGAGGCCGGTGTTTGAATGCTTAAGGTTTGACTTTCGCCAATTTGGGTAGTAGTTATAATGGCAGCTTGCATTGAGATAAACTGGGATAAGATTGCGTTAGTTATCCTAGCCTTTTCTTAGTCCTAAGTCAGTAATATACAGAGAAAACAAAAATATTACGATAAATTTACAATTTACATCTGTGTATCTACTTAAACTCACAATCTGTTAACCTTAGCAATCATAAATTTTTTCTTATGCTAACCCATCAACGCAAGCCTGTAAGTCTATCGCTGGTATCCACAGATTTACCCCTGTGGTCAGTCGTTGAAACCGCTGGTACACTGTATCAGAAAGATAGCGATCGCTTCCATTTATTGCTGCATGAACCAGCCATAGTCGATCGCACATTTCCCGATGACTCTTCCGAGCAAATTTCCATATTACCAACTGCTACAAAACCACGGTTGCTGTGGCTAGAAGTTTCGCCCTATCGAGTAGTTATGACCATGCAAGGAAACGGCAAATACAGTTACCGCCACGCCTGGGAGCGAGGGATGTACGGCCTGAGCCGCTATTGGCTTCAGGGTGATTCCCTAGCGACTCCTGAACAATTACGACTCCGCAACTTCACCCGCGAACTAACTCTCACAGGAAAGCCTGAACCGGGACACCTGCGGTTAGAATATGAGTTATGGTCACAGAAAGTGCAATTAGGTAGATATATTTTGAATTTAGAAATTCATCATTGAATCTGGGCATGGATCGCAGATTAAATAACCTGTGTAGGTTGGGCCCGTGGTACGAAACCCAACGCCCTGGGAATGTTGGGTTTCATGCTTCAACCCAACCTACGGAAGTCAATGTTATTTAATTCTCAATCCTACTAAGATACATCGCTTTGACAATACTTAATCAGCTTCTTAGTCACAGCCTCTTGATTTACTACGGCATCGTTAGCCTGCTCTCCATATTTAATAATATCCGCTCGAGCTTTTCGGATTTGCTCTCGACCTTCTATACTTATAGGAGCGCTATTTCCTACCTCAAGAGATTTGCCTATGTCTCCAAATGTTTGACCCATTTGCCGGAACGATTTAACTGACTCACTCTGAAATTCTTTGAGGTTTGTATCTGTTAGTTGCAGAGACTCCAATTCTTTAGATGTTTGGTTTAAGTCTTTAGCTAACTTCTTAATAGTTGCTGTATCGTTGCTGTCCCTTTCTTTCCCCAGAAAGCTGTAGGCTTTGGTAACAGCATCATTCAACCTGATACATTGGGCAGCTCGGCTATTGTCGGTGCAACTAACTGTCAAGAAACAGCAAGCAGCAACGATCAAAATCAACGCAGCAATTTGTTTTGGTAAAAAGTACATGATTTAGGAATTATGGTCAAAAACAGCAATAACTTACAGAAAGGCAGCATCTGGGGATATCTTACCCTACTTTTGCCGATTTCCTTAACGGCGGTGGCCAGTTTCGAGTCGGGAGGGATGTTTTGGGCGATCGCAGCAACAGCAGGTATGGCAGGGGCCTACAAGCTTTACCACCAGCACCAAAAACATCAACTCGCTCATCTAGACTCGGTTTTCTACCGATTAATTAAGGAAAACAAAGGGCGAGTCACAGCCCTTGATTTGGCAATGAATGTCAAACTTCCCGGCTCAAAGGTTCAAGAGTATCTAGACGAGCGCGCCTCTGAGTTTGCAGCGGATTTTGAAGTGACTGAGCAAGGTGGAATTTTGTATTATTTTCAGGTAGCTCCAAATGTCAATCAATCCGAAGTAATTCCTGTGAAAATAGCTGTTAAAGCACCTGAAATAAATCAGAAACAAGTCTCAAACAAAAATCCAGAATTATTCCCCATCACTCAAAAGAATCGTGCTGCAAATCCCAAAATCTCTTTTACCCAGACTGAACTCTCCCGCAGGTTTAAGGTTCATGCTAGCACAATCGGTAAGTGGAAAGTCAAGCCGGAGTTTGGTGATTGGAGTCGCGAAAAAGACCCGGATGCGATCGCCTGGGAATATTCTACCGAAAACAAGCGCTTTTATCCCAAAGATTGAAATCTGAAGGAAGAAGGAAGAAGGAAGAAAGCCCTTCGGCTACGCTCAGGATAAACTGCGCCGAAGGGTTCAGTAACCGAGTCAGGAAGAAGGAAAATCTAGCAATAAACCAGGTTTATGAGGCAAAATCACCTAAATCTAAAATCTAAAATCGATTGACCGATCGACCTTTTTGGGTTATTTTGAATAAAATCGTATTATTTGTACTTCTCTTTTCTCCTATGTCCCAGCCAACCTTGCGAGTAGTCGCACACCTCATCGCCTTTCCCGAAAAAGTAGAAGAACTTAAATCCCTGCTACTGAGCATTGTCGATCCAACTTGCAAAGAAGCAGGCTGCATCAAATACGAACTCCTGCAAAATCAAGCAGACCCCACAGATTTTACCTTTGTTGAAGAGTGGGAAAGTGCCGATTTACTGGAACTACATCTAGCTTCAACTCACATTCAAGCAGCAGTGCTAAAATTAGAAGGTTTAGCAGTTTCACCGCCAGATATCCGTCGCTATGAATTGCTGGCGTAATCACCGAATTTTAGATTTTAAATTTTGGATTTTGGATTGAAGATTCACGCATCCCAAATTTGAAAAGGTCTGAAGCCCCCGAATTTAAAAGCGAGAATAAATCTCAAATCCCAAATCCAAAATTAATTGACAAGCCCCTGAATTTAGGCATGGGTTTAATCTAAAATCTAAAATCCAAAATTGTATGACATCCGGGAACACTTAAGCATAGGTGAAAAAAATATGACAACGGCAACAATAAAACAGTTATTTACTTACCCAATTAAAGGGCTGACACCTCAAGAAATGTCAGAATTTATGTTAACAGCAGGACATGGCATTAAAGGCGATCGCGCTTTTGCCTTAATGTTTGCAGATAGCATGAAAGCTGCAAATATTCAAGCAGAAAATGCGCCCTGGATGAGCAAAAAAGATTTGGCTGTTCAAAACGATTGGCCTTTGTTAGCAGCCCTAGAGTGCCATTACGAACCGGAAACAGCCATTTTGACAGTCAAGCGTGAAGGAGTTGGAGTATTGACAGCAGCAACAAATACAGCACCGGGGCGCGATCGCATCAGCAACTTTTTCACCGAATATCTAACAACAATTGAACCCACAAAAGAAGCCAGACACCCTGAGCGAGTACCTTTGCATTTAGCCGGAAATAGTAGTGGCGAAACTCGCTATCCTGACAGAGAAACAGTGCACATTTCTTTACTCAGTCAAGCAACATTAGACCAATTAACAGAAAGAGCTGGCGAAAACATTGATGTGCGCCGATTTCGCCCGAATATTGTGCTAGAAGGTATGGCAGCTTGGTCAGAATTTGAGTTAATTGGCCAACATTTTCAACTAGGTGATGCACAAATCGAAGTTACAGCACGAATCGGTCGCTGTGTCAATATAGAAGTGAATCCAGAAACGGGCGATCGGGATATTTCCCTACTTAGTTTACTACAACAAGAATTCGGTCACGCACAAACCGGAGTTTTAGCCAAAGTTATCAACAGTGGCAATGTGAAAATAGGCGATATTTTGACATCAATTCCGGTAACACCGAAATGATAGAAACACCTGACATATAGCAATCCTAAATGATTTGTGAATTTCTTACTCCCTCCCCTTGCTAAGGGGAGGGCTGGGGTGGGGTAAAAAATTTAGGACTCCTGCAAGGATTGCTATAGCAGTGGTAGGTAATATTAATTCCGATGCTACCTACGGTGTCGGATTCGGATACTTAGCGTGCACCGCATTGATTTCCGCTATGATATCTTTATCCAATGTTACATCCAAACTACTGAGATTTTCCTCCAATTGTTCGAGACTTGTTGCACCGATAATTGTGCTCGTAACAAACCAGCGCGATCGCACATAAGCCAAAGCCATCCTAGCCGGAGTCAAATTGTATTTTCCAGCAATCTCAACATACGCTTTCACAGCATCATTCAGATTAGTTTTATCGTAACGTTGACCGAATCCTGCGAATAAAGCCAGTCGCGAATTATCCGGGATTCCATTCAAGTATTTACCCGTTAAAATCCCAAAACCCAAAGGACTATAAGCCATCAATCCCACATTCTTAAAACGGCAAGTTTCTGCTAAATTCATGTGAAATGTCCGGTTACTTAGACTAAAAGCATTCTGAATTGAAATAACTTTCGGTAAGCCATGTTTCTCAGCCAATTCACAAAACTCAGAAACTCCCCAAGGTGTCTCATTACTCAAACCCAAATAGCGGATTTTACCAGCTTTTATCAATTCAGCAAATACCTCTAACTGTTCCAAAATTGGGACTGTTTCGTGTTCTTGGGCGATGTCATAGTCTGGTGCGCCAAATAGGGGCACGTAGCGATCGGGCCAGTGGATCTGATACAGGTCTATGTAGTCGGTTTGCAGGCGTTTTAGGCTGTCGTTCAGTGCTTTTTCGACATTTTGGCGATCGATCTGATTTTTGCCTTCCCGAATCCACTTTAATCGAGAACTTCGTCCAGCTACTTTAGTCGCTATAATGATTTTGTCCCGTTGTTGATTCACCAACCATTCGCCGATATATTCCTCTGTTTTACCCTGAGTTTCTGGCTTAGTAGGGACAGGATACATTTCTGCTGTATCGATAAAATTGACACCTCTATCAATGGCAAAATCGAGTTGTTTTGCGGCTTCTTCAACCGTGTTTTGTTGACCGTAAGTCATCGTGCCCAAACAAATTTCAGATACTGATAAGTCGCTGTCGCCGAGTTTTTGGTATTCCATGAGTTTGATTGCAGGAAAACTATGCGCTTCTATATTAACGTAAAACCAGATATAGCAATCCTAAATCATTTGTGAATTTCTTACTCCCTCCCCTTAATAAGGGG